>CAJBXX010000162.1 GCA_903959715.1 uncultured Alphaproteobacteria bacterium
TGCTTCATCAATTCCATTAAATCAGGAGCCGGAGCTTGAGCCTTTTCTGGAGTTTGACCTTGCCCTTGAGCCTTTTCTTGAGCTGGAGCTTGCCCTTGAGCCTTTTCTGGAGTTTGACCTTGCCCTTGAGCCTTTTCTTGAGCTGGAGCTTGCCCCTGAGCCTTTTCTGGAGCTGGAGCTGGAGCATTTTCTTGAGTTTGACCTTGCCCTTGAGCACCGACACCTTCAACCATCTTCATTCCACCTGGATTATTATTACCTTGACTAATTTGATCTTTAATAAATGAACCTGCGCCGACAAGTCCAGCTCCGACGGCACCAGCGATCAAAAGACCTTGCGAAGAGGCTAAAAAACCTCCAATTATCGGTAAAGCAGCACCTCCAGTAGCAAGAAAAATGCAAGCAATAAATAAAAAACCCATAGCAAGCATTAGTTTTTTATTGTCACCCTTCTTCTCTTCACCTCCTCCCTTCTCTTGACCCTCTGAAGTTAATCCTCCTTTTTTCTTAAGCTGATCCTCCTCGAAATTATTGCCATTTACTGCTAGACTCGCAGGTCCATTTTCTACTTTTTTATCATTTTCAGGTAATAACCCTTTAAAAAAACTTGATTTTTTGAAATTTGAATTTTTCCCACCCTCGTTAACAAGATATGCCTTATCAATATCTTTAATTCCTTCTGGGGTTTTACTATCTTGGAAAATTTGCGTCATCCTATTTTCATTCAGAGCAAAGGTATTTGAGAAATCTTTAATTACTTTATTTTCCTCAGCAGATAACGCAGGGGATGTATCGGCAAATCTTACATTCTTCTCTTGAGGTTGAGGTCCAGCTCCATCTTTAGCACTTTCCCCAACTTTCAAAATTGGTTTCATAACTTTCGAAACATCATCACCTGTTGTTGCTTCTTCTCTCATAAACTCTCCTTGTAACAATTAATTAAATAGATTTTTCTATTAAAATCTCATTATTTTCTTGAGTATTTTCAACGCTATAATTGGCATTGTAAAATTTCTCAATTTCGCCTTCGCCTTTGATTTGGCTTGCCAAAGCGTAACCATTGTTTTTTAAAAATCTAGTGGAAATTTGACGCAACCTTTCGGGTCTAGTTAAATAAACCCATTCGACTTCTAATAATCTGATTTGATCTTCGTAATCGGATATGTTAACGCGATTTTGAGCAATAACATCTTGCAGTTTTTCAACTTTAAATTGAACGAAAAACATAAAAATAATGCTAAAAATAATAGCAAAAACCATTGCGAAATTAGCAAAATAAAACTTATTTAATGAATTCCAAATTTCTTTCATTTTTTATTTTAAATAAAATTATAATTTGATGGCGACCCGCATTTTTGCTGATCGCGACCTTGGATTTAAATCAACTTCTTGTTTTGAAGGACAAAGCGCTGATTTGGTAATTATTTGAAAATTATTTTTAGTATTTTTTGGTAAAGAACATTCGGGTTGATACCTAGAATAGCTTTGGCTTAAGCCCGCTTGTTCTTTTAAAAAATCTTTTACAATTTTATCTTCAAGCGAGTGGAATGATACAACCACAAGCCTTCCGCCTTTTTTTAATAATTTAACCGAAGCTTCTAAAGCCAATTTTAATTCTTCCAATTCTTGATTTACAAAAATCCGCAAGGCTTGAAAAGTCTTGGTCGCGGGGTCAGTTTTATGATAACCATAATAAAAAGAACGGACAATTTTTGCTAAATCCGAGCAATTTTTTATCGGATTTTCTTGTCTCAAAGCCA
>CAJBXX010000163.1 GCA_903959715.1 uncultured Alphaproteobacteria bacterium
ATTACCAATGGAAATGCTCCGTAAAAAACTATTTCAATTACAATTTTTAAAATTGGAATCCACATTCCCGCCTGATTTCCCATGGTTTGATAGGTTGATTTAGCTTGTAATGTCGCCCTTGCATCTTGATAAGTTTGAATTTGATTTTCCGCTTCATAATTCTCAGTTGCAGTGTTAATCGCATTAATCATCATTGCTTGTTGAAGCATTTGATTTGAGGCTTTGCTTAAATCAAAAAAATATTCATTGAGTAAAGGTGTGGCTTGCGATAAAATGGTTTTAGTTAAATTTGGTTTGGCAGAAAAAAAACTAATATTTTTTAGAATTTCAGGATTGTTATATTCATTTTGCCAATCATTATCTAAATTTGAAGCCCCTTGTTTACAGGTTGGATAAGTTGTTTTCGATGTAGAATCGGTGTAAGTAAAAAATCTATTTTCAACTTGCTTAGCTTTAATTAAACTCCAAATATCATCAGATTTTTTTAAATCTTCAAAAGAATAAATTCCATATTCTAAATCGAAAAAAATACAATTTTGAATAAAGTTATTGATACTATTGGCTAGATTGGCATTTGAAATTTGCACATTTTGCAAGGCTTTCAATAAATTAACGCCAAAAATCATACCATTTTGTGAATATTTTAAATCATCGGGCAATGAATAAACTGCCTCGAATTGCTTTGTTAAACTATAACCTATCTTACTGGCAGTTGATGCTCCATAGGCTATAACAAAAGGAACATTATCAATTTTTGCACCCTGAATTGTTGGATTTGTTTTATCGGTAATGTGAATAGTTGCTTTAGGATAAAGTAATAATTGGGTTAAAATAAATGTTGTTATAAACCATTTTACCGATTCATTTAATGACCCCGACAATGCTGAATTTAAAATTGCCATCATAAAAGCTAAAGATAATGCAATTTTAACGATTCCTAAATAACTCTCGCTGTTGATGAGCATTGCCAAGCCGTTAAAGACATCAACATAATATTCACCGCCACCGATGACAATTAATTCATACATAATTTTTGATTAAAATTTTGATGCCCATAATAAATTCATTTTCATTTTGTTGGACATTCTCGCAGCCAACATCGATTGAATTTTTTGGGTTTCTTCAATTATTTTTAAACCTCTTTCAAATGAATCTTTGCTATCAATTCGATATTCCGCCAATTCTTTACGAGCGTTTTCAACGCCCTTTTGAAATTTATCAATATTTTCTTGATCAAAATTTTTAACTTGTTTGGCTTGCTCTTGCACTGATTTCAATATCTCGTCGAGGTAATTATAAAGCATATCAATGGCAACTAACGAACTATAATATTCTGGATTAATCCCGCTTGCCGCCGATGTTGAGCCGAAATAAGCTTGTCGAACAATCATTGCTTTATGAATTGGCACCGAAGTTTTTGAAACTAAATCAATATGTTTTGATTCAAATTTTTCTCCCGAAGCGATCTTTATAACCATCTCACTCATGATTTTAGAAATTTTTTTCTTAAAACCTTTATCCTCGGCAATGGTAATATTTTTTTCACTTGGATTTAGACATTTGTCTTTATCATCACAAGATAAAATGTTGATTGGTCCGCCTTCTAAAATTGCTTTTATAGTTTCATTTTTAACAATGATATTTGATTTATAAGAAGTTTCGGGTCCCGAATTTTCATTTTGTGGAGTTTTAATAATTATCGTTCCCGTAAGAGCTTGAACGAATTCCGCCATTTCATTATTATTATCTTTGAGCAATGGAGATTTTTTTAATACTTCCCAAGCGATATTAATATCAACGGGGCGTTGATCGCCGTGAACATCATTTGCTGATTTAATATGATCGGTTGATTTACCTCCAGTTTTACACTCCGCAGAAGCGCGAGCATAATCAGTTGCCCAACCTTGAGAATTAGCGGTAGTTTTACAATATGCTTCGGTTTTGCCGGCCATTGCTAAACCTCCGCCAACCAATCCCTGAGCCAAATCGCAAGAATTTAGATTAACATTATTTATTCTATCAATAATTGATTGCAATTGATCAAGTGTGCCTTTGATTGAAGGCGACATTGTTTCTAAAGCCAATTGAAAAGCAAAACCCAGAGCATTACTTGGAATCGCTTTTAATAACGCAATAAATTGATCGGTATTAATATGGCTAAATGATCCAGTGTAAATGTCGATTCCTCCGCACCCTGCCCTAATTCCCGGCGGAGTAATATTTACGGGATTTACACTTACAACTTTTGAGCGAGCGGTAAAACTTCCTCCCGTATAATAGCCAGCACCTTGTAATTGATAGCCTCCCGCTTCATTTGAATTTGAAAAACTGCCACCAATATCATTCCAAAAATCACCCATTGACTCGCCAACAGATTTAGCAAATAAATCTTTAACATTTATAAATGACATTA
>CAJBXX010000164.1 GCA_903959715.1 uncultured Alphaproteobacteria bacterium
AATTGACAATAAATAACGATTAAATTTATAATAAATCAAAATTAAATCATTTATAAAATGAAAAAAAATACTATTTTAGAAGGGATTCAATCTATTATTTTGAAGCATAAAGTTCCTGTAAACATTGAAGAGCAGATTCGCAATGAAGGAATTATTTTAGATAAAAGCTATCTGGGTTTTGAAGATAATATATGCGGAGAAATAAAAAAAGAAGGTGATAAATTTGTAATTAATATCAGCGGAGTTGATCATTATTATCGTAAAAGATTTACCATGGCTCACGAGCTTGCCCATTTTGAACTTCATAAACATTTGATTGGAGAAGGTGTAGATGATAATATGGAATATAAAAAATTATATCGTAAGAATAATAAAATTACCAATAAGGAAGAAGCTGAGGCTAACGAAAGGGCTGCACAAATTCTTATGCCAGAAGATGCCATTATCCAGTTGGCTCAATTGACGGGAATAATTAAATTAGTTGAGGGTAAAATTGATATTGATATTCTTTGGTTAGTTTATTTATCAAAGAAATTTCAGGTATCTAAAGAAGCTTTCACCATTCGTTTAGCAAAACTTTCAAATAAAATACTTCCAATTTAAAATTAAATAATATGTCAAATTACGAAAAAAAAATAAATGAAATGGGAATTGCACTTCCTACTCCCTCAGCGCCTGTTGCTAATTATGTTGGCTTCGTAAAAACCGGAAATCTGGTTTTTATTTCTGGACAATTGCCGATGGAAAATGGCAAATTGCAAGCGATTGGAAAGGTCGATATCGAAGTGTCGGTTGAAGAGGCAAAAAAAGCCGCACGCCTTTGTGCCATCAACATTATTGCTCAATTAAAATTGGCGTGCAAAGGTGATCTCGATAAAGTCGCCAAATGTATAAAACTCGGAGTTTTCGTCAATGGTGGGGCTAATTTTAAAGACCATCCAGCGGTCGCCAATGGTGCTTCTGATTTAATCGCTGAAGTTTTTGGCGATGCTGGTAAGCATGCTCGCGCAGCGGTCGGTTCGGGTTCGCTTCCTTTCGGAGTGGCGGTTGAAGTTGATGCAATTTTTGAAGTGCTTTAAAAATTTCTCAAAAAAATAGTGCTTTGAATTTTTTTTAAATTAGTTTTGATGAAAATAATTTAAATAATAAATTCCATGTTGCTTTTCGATAAAGTTTTAAGAAATCTCATCAAAATTTGTTTGGTGGTAATAATTCTTTTTGCAATTCTTTTTGCCGTTTCTTTGGTTTTAGATTGGAGAATGAAAGAGAGTAATAATGTTTCGCAAAAAACTATTACGGGTCGCGGAAGCTCGGAAATTAAGGCGATTCCCGATGTTGCAAATTTTATTTTTTCTGTAAAAAAGATGCAAAAAGAGGCAAAAGATGCCCAAAAAGAAATGATAGAAATTTCAAATTTGGCATTGCAAATTCTCGAAAAAAAAGGTGTTGCCAAAAAAGATATAAAAACTATTAATTATTCAACATATCCCGAATATGACAATTCACCGCAATGCTCGGGAGGGGTTTGCTCAGTATCTAAAAACACTCTAAAAGGCTTTGTTTCCAATCAAACTTTTTCGGTTAAAGTTCGTGATATTGTTAAAGCTTCGGAAATCTTGAACGAGCTTTCTTCGCTTGGGGTTGAGGAGGTTGGAGGCTTAACATTTGTAATAGATTCAATCGAAAAAATAAAATACCAAGCACGAATGCAGGCAATTGTTAATGCCAAGGTCCAAGCCCAAGCAACCGCAAATGCATTAAATGTAAAACTAAAAAGAATTGTTAAATTTGCCGAAGATGATAATGGCTTACAGCCAATTTATGCTCGAAACGCTATGGCTTTGAGCGAAAATAAAGCAAAAAATTTGGAAATTCAAGCTGGCGAAGAAACCGTAAGTTCCTCGGTAATTGTTACTTACGAATTTGAATAAATGAAAATAGTTTCTTGGAACATTAACTCTCTTCGTTTGCGCTTGCCTTTGTTAAAAAAATTTGTCGATAACAACTGCCCCGATGTTATTTGTTTACAAGAAACTAAAGTCTCCAATGAAGATTTTCCTTTGACCGATGTTCGTTCTTTGGGCTTTGATTTTGTTGAGTTCGACGGCGAAAAATCATATAATGGCGTAGCGATTCTTTCAAAATATCCAATCAATAAAATTGAAAAAATTGATATTTTAAATTATGGACATAAACGGCATATTTTTGCTCAAATAAAAACTCCATTGGGTGAAATAAATTTGCATAATTTTTATGTGCCGGCGGGTGGGGATATTCCTGATGTTGTGCTTAATAATAAATTTGATCATAAATTAAAATTTATTGATTGGATGACAAAATATTTTTTGGAAAATTCACAACAAAATACAATTATTTTGGGTGATTTTAATATCGCTCCCGATCCAGAAGATGTTTGGTCGCATAAACAATTATTGAAAGTTGTTTCGCATACTTTGATTGAAGTTGAAAAATTAAAAAATTTACAAAAATCCTTAAATTTTATTGATTCTCATCGTTTTTTGGCGGGCAAAGATTTAAAATTATACAGCTGGTGGAGTTACAGAGCTAAAGATCCATTGCAATCTAATCGCGGACGCAGACTTGATCATATTTGGATTACACCAGATTTAAAATTTGCGTTAAAAAATGCTAAAATTTATCGCGATTTTCGTTTAGAAAATTCTCCATCCGATCATGTTCCAATCGAAATTATAATTTAAATCTGCATCGCCAAATTCTCAAAATGACAACATAATTTTTTGTTTATAAAAGAGCTTTAAAATTTTATTGAGTCTTGGAAATGTATAATTATATTTTATTGCGTAAAATAATATTTTACAAAACGCCTAACGCAAACCCATAAAGTGCGTGTTGGGTGCGGTAAATGCAACTTTTCCCGATTTGTTATTTACCGCACTCAAGCATTTAATATTTAAAATTTTTTACTCAGCAAAAAATCATCTTCATTAATTAAATTTACCAATGCAAAAGTTATATTTGATATAATATGATTGTTGTTGAAATTTTTGTTATTGTGGATCGGTGATAAATCCAACATTTTTTAAGCCAAGTTTTTGTGCTATCGATAAAATGCGACTAACATTACTGAATTGAACTCCGCTATCTGCTCTAATATTGATTTGAGCATCAATATTTTCTTGAGAAATTTCTCGCAAATGATTTTCCAAATTTGCGATTGAGAAGCTTTGTTCTTCCAAAAAATAATCACCGTTTTTAGTTATCGAAATAGTAATTGGATTTTTTTCTTGCGTTGAAATTCCTTGATCTTTCGGCAAATTAAGTTGAATTGAAGAGGTGATTATGGGGGCGGTAATTAAAAAAATTACCAACAACACTAACATTATATCAACCAGTGGTATCATGTTGATTTCGCTAAGCGGAGCTTGTAAATCTTCTTTGTCAAAACCGGTTTGCATTTTATAAATTTTGATTGGATAAATAAACTGTAATTTGTTCGGCTAAATGTCTTAAATTTTGAATCAAAAGTCGATTATAACGAATAATGCTGTTGTAAGCCAGAACCGCTGGTATGGCTGTCGCAAGCCCAATGGCGGTGGCGATTAAAGCTTCGGCGATTGGACCCGCCACTACATTTAAACCGACGCTTCCCTGAGCTGATATTTTGCTTAATGCGTGATAAATGCCCCACACCGTTCCAAAGAGCCCCACAAAAGGAGCGATTGAGCCGATGGATGCTAAAATTGTCAAACCGCGATCGAGCCAAAAACGAATTTCGTCGAGCGTTTGTGTGAGATGCATGGTTAAAATTTCTTTTTTTGCTTCGTGCGATTTATAATTTTCAAGAGTGGTTTTTAATGAAATTACTTTTTTTAATATTAATTGAGTAGAGCCTAGAGAATTAAGGCTTAATTGAATGTTATCGATATTTAAAAACCATTCTTTTTGATTGGAAATTTCTCGACAAAAATTTTTATAAAAACCATATTCTTTTTGCAGTTTTAAAGCTTTGTAAAAAATTACATACCAACTTAGAAGCGACATGATAATCAGGATTATGAAAACCAAATTAACGATTGCGTCACCTTGTTGCCAAATGCTTAGAAAATTCATTTTAAATTATTTTAAATTCGATCGGAACTATAACTTTGGCTTGCACAAATTTGCCAAATTTTTTAGCAGGAATAAATTGCCAATTTTTAACGGCTTCAAGTGCCGATTCATCGAGAAGGCTTGACCCACTTGATGACAATAGTTTAACACTTAAAGCACTCCCATCTTCTTTGACCACAACTTCGAGCAAAATTTTGCCTTCAATGCCACGATCGCGAGCGGTTTTGGGATAAAGCGGGGCGGGATTATTGAGATATTGAGCATCAAAAATTGGTTCGCTTTGAGCATTATTTTTTTCTTGAAAATTTTTAGAATTTTCACTTTTGGAATTGGAAATTAAAGATTTTTTTAAAGGATTTTTTGTTGAATTTTTTTTAGAAATTTCTTCATTAAAAAAGCTAACTTTTATAATTTTTTGTTGAGTAAATTGTGGTTGAAAATTAAGAAAAAATGCCAATAAAATTATGACATGAAAACCAACGGCAAGAATTGCTGGCTTTGCATCGAAAATATTTTTTTGAGAAATTGAACTTATCACAAATTTGATTAATTATTTAATGATTGTGAAAGTTATTATCACTAAAATTTTTTTTAAGTCAAATATTTTTTTAAAGCCGATTTTTTTGGCAATTTTTTCATAATTTTTTCGATTAAAAAAAATGGCAAAGCTAATAAAATTCGAATTATAAAATAAAAAATAATTGGAAAAATAATGCGTCCGCGATTTTCTTCGATGCCTGTAATTATTTTTTGCGAAGCCTTGTCGGCGTTCATCAAAAACGGCATATAAAAATTATTAACCGCGGTCATTGGTGTTTTAATATAGCCGGGACAAATCACATTAACTTTAATGCCAAATTGTGCTAAATTTACCCGCAAAGATTCGCCATAAATTCTAACAGCGGATTTACTGGCACTATATGCGGGAGAGCTTGGCAAGGCAACAAAGCCAGCCAATGAAGAGATAATCGCGATTTGCCCGTTTTTTCTTAATATCATTTTTTCAATTGCCGGTTGAACGATGTTTAAAACGCCATAAAGATTGGTGTCAAATATTTCTTTAATTTGAGAAAAACTTTCGGTACCAAGGGCGGTGCCACCTGAAACACCAGCGTTGGCGATGATTAAATCGAGCGTAAAATATTTTTCAATTTCATCAATATAATTTTGTGATGCAATTTCGTCTTTGACATCCAAAATTTTTAAGTAAATATTGGCATTTGAGTTTTGACAAAGATTTTTAGTTTCTTGTAGATTTTCAAAATTGCGAGAGCATAAAAATAAATTTTGACTTTTTTTAGAAAATTCAATAGCAAGTGCGCGACCAAGCCCAGAGCTGGCTCCCGTAATTAAAACATTTTTAAATTTTGACATAATGAAGAAAAATTACCAATTTATTACCTTTGAAGGAATTGAGGGTTGCGGAAAATCAACCCAAGCTAAAAAACTTTATGAATATTTTTTATCAAAGCAAATAGATTGTTTGCTTACTCGCGAACCGGGAGGATGTTTAGCGAGTGAGAAAATTCGCGAAATTTTACTTGATGAAGAGATTGAAAAACTCTCTCCAAAAAGTGAATTATTGTTAAATTTTTCTTCGCGCATTGAGCATGTCGAAAAAGTCATAAAACCAGCTTTAAAAAGTGGTAAAATTGTAATTTGCGATCGCTTTGTTGATTCAACTTTTGCCTATCAAGGAAGTGCTATGGGATTGAGTTTTAAGGTTATTGAGCAAATACAAAGAATTGCTATTCAAGATTTTTTGCCCGACATTACTTTTTTAATTAAAGTTTCGGTCGAGGAGGCTTTCGCGAGAATTTCTTCGAGGGGAAATAATAATCGTTATGAAAAACTTGGCACCGAATTTCATCAAAAAGTTTATAATGGATTTTTAGAGTTGGCGAAAAAAAATTCTCGAATTAATATTGTTGATGGAGCACAAAATCAACAACAAGTTTTTCAAAAAATTTTAAATATTATTAATCAAAATTAATTTCTTTATGAATAAAAAAAATAAAATTGCACTAGTTGGTGCTGGCAATATTGGCGGGACTCTAGCCCATTTGGCAAGTTTAAAAAATTTAGGAGATGTTGTGTTGGTCGATGTCAATGATGGAGTTGCCAAAGGTAAAGCGCTCGACATAATTCAATCTTCAGCGGTTGAGGGTTTTAGTTCTAAAATTTCGGCGGGAAATGATTTTTCGTTAATCGAAAATTCTGATGTTGT
>CAJBXX010000165.1 GCA_903959715.1 uncultured Alphaproteobacteria bacterium
CCCTAACCCTCTCCCCGCAAGCGGGGAGAGGGGATTGGAAGGGTCGTCTTTTTAATTAAATACAAAAATTTAAAAAGTTTTTAATATATTCTTTGAAAAAAAACATTGCCTTTATCTCCTCTCCCCGCAAGCGGGGAGAGGGTTGGGGTGAGGGGAAAATAATCTTGTGAAGGGAAGATAATTTCCTTAAAGGAAAAATAAATTAAAATCATGAAAAATAATTTGAAAAAAGCCTTTTCTTTAATTGAAATTTCAATCGTAATTTTAGTTGTTGGAGTTTTAATCGCTGGAATTTCTAGGGGTCTTAAAATGGCTCATTCTGAAATGATACTTGTCACCGCAAAATCCTTGACCGACAAGGCTCCGGTCCCAAATGTTGAAGGCTTAGAATTGTGGCTTGAAACCACTTCGGAAAATTCTTTGGCGATCGGGACAACGAGCTTTGTTAACATAAAAAAACCTGAAGATGGGCAACCAATTGGCAGATGGAATGATTTAAACCCAATGGCATTAAATTCTAGTTATAAAAATCATGCACTTCAAGCAACTTCTAACTATCAACCACTTTATATGAAGGACGGAATCAATGGTCTTCCCGCTTTATTGTTTGATGGAGCTGATGATTATATTGCCTCAACCACTAAATTTATCACCAATAATTTTACAGTTTTTGTTGTTGGATTTCCAATTATAAAAACTTCTTGTGATTTAAGTGCGTCAATCACTGCCGGCGTCTCGGGTCAAAGATATATTGTTTATCCTCAGCAAGGTGATGTTATTTTTCCGAGTAATAATGCCGCTAGTGCCGGAGTGTCATTATGTACAAATTTTATTGCGGGATTTGAGCATGGTAATGGCTATATGCCTTATGTTGTTAGTAACACTAGAACCGTTAATAAACCGATACAAATTACTTTGAAATATTCAATAGGAATACCAAAATTATATTTAAATTCCACTGATTCTTATTCTAGAAGCGCAAGTGGAAAAAATATTTTTCCTGGTTTAACTTTTGGAGGCGGAAGACCTAGAGTACCTACAAATTATGGTGAAGATTATGGCTATTTCAAAGGCTATATTGGCGAAATAATTGTTTATTCGAAAGATTTAAGTGACACTGATCGCAAATTAATCGAAACCTATTTAATCGAAAAATGGCGGATAAAAATATAATAAACTTCTTGCATTCAATTATTAAAATAAACTATTTTGTATTTTGAATATTTCAAAAAACTTACTTTAAATTTTGCTATTAACATAAATTTATAAAAATCTAGTGACGATCAAACGAACAACAGTTGAATTAGAAGGACAAGGCAAGGGTTTTGAATATACCAATGATAATAATGTTACAAAACTAATTGATATAGCTACTTATGAAGTCAAAAACGACAATTCCAAACAACGAGCTAATGCTATTTTAGAGTGTTATGGTGGTTATACTGAATATTCACAAGCCTTGCAAAAAAGTGACTATCCGACTGAGGTTAAAAAAGCTAGTGATGGTAAAATTTCGCTTGTAAAAGCACATCGCGATATTCATTCAGGAGACATACCTCTCCAAGTAATCCCCGAAAATTCTCCGCTCGGCAAACTCAAAAAAGCAATTGCTAATGATGATATTGATGAAGAAACAAAGGGAAGCGGTGGAATTACATTTACACAAGATTGCCGATTATCATTAGTTGACATAAAGCAAATTAAAGAAGATCAAAAAAGAGTTATAAGATTTGCCGTTAAAAGTAAGATTAAAATGCCCAAATCTCCACCTCGTGAGGGTACGGTTAAAGTTAGGACTGCGAGTGAGGTTGCTGATGATGCCCCTTTGAGTGATGATAAAATTAGAGAAAAGTGTTTTATTGAAAAGGAGTTGCCGGGATCAAAGCTTGATGATTCTAATTTCGGCTTAATGTCTTCCTATATTACTCCACTTACCTTGCATTTAAATCAATCTGGAGAAAATGCTGGCAAAAGAGCCGATCAAAGCACTAGAATTTATTACACAGGTTTTGGATATCCTGTTTTTAAAAAAAATTATTGTGAAGACATTCATAATAATATTGGGAAAGATGATAAAAAAGCGGAACTAAAAGCAATTTTTAAGCAACAAATTTTTGCAGTTTTGTTAGCGAGACAACAGCAGATAAATCTAGGAGAAATAACAGATCCTAGCTTAAAAGTCCCATTGGTTTTAAATAGACCATTTGATTTTATGAAAGCTGGAAGCTTGGAAGGTGCTACTGCTTTAAAAGATCTTGTCAATGAATCGCTCTGCGAATTATTCAAAGAGAAAGATGTGGCAGATGCAATGAAAGGAAAAATAGACCAAATCTTGATTTGGGATCCTCCGATGGATATTTACAGAAGAGATGAGAATGATCAAAAAATTGGAAATTCCCTCGGACAAGTAAAATTTTTTGGCGATACTCAAAATTTTACAAAAGCTCTTAAAAATGCTGGAAATGGAGATATAGAAGCTTTTGATATGACGGGTTATGACATGATTTCTGTAGCAAGATTATATCACGAACACAAGAAAATAATGTTGGCGATTCCTGGAATGGTTAACCCTGTTTTTCAAGATGGCGAAGGAGCAATGATTGGTTTGCGAGCCACGGAAGAATCTCTCAATGTTGCTTCTTTGGGGATGATGCAAATTCATCTTAATTCTCAACATAATCTGAAATTAAAAACTTCACCAATTTTAGATGCCGATAATTTTGCAGAACTTAGAAAGGAAAATGATGTAAGAAGAAATGTTATTGAAGATAATAGGGGTTTAGCAAGAGAAAATACGACTCCTCCACCACCCAACTCAACAAAAACTGGCGATATTCCTCAAAAACTTGAAGGGCAGAGAAATACAGATGCATCACTCGATTCAGATTGTAAAAAACCAAATTCAGATTGGGTTAAACCAGTTGTTGCTGGGGTCGTTGCGGGGGTTGCTGGGGCTGGAGTTACCGCACTTTGTGCTTCAGCTTTGGGTTTTGGCATAGTTTCTGTGCCGGTAGTGGCAACCGCGGTTGGTGTTGGACTTATTGCTGGCGGACTTACTTATATTGTGACCAATCACAGTTCGCAAAAAGTTGTCCAGGAAAACACAATCCAATTATAATTTTAATAATTTTTTAAAATTATTTTCCCAAAGCTTCATCGATTAATTTCTTTTGTTCGCGTGAATGATATGAGCCATAACCCGTTGCCGGAGAAGCACTGGCAATTCTACCAACATATTTTGCACGAGAATTTTTATGTTTATTTTCAAGCAAAACTTCTTCGATTAAATCATCGACAAATTTCCACGCACCCATATTTTTCGGCTCTTCTTGGCACCAAACAATTTCAGCATTTTTATATTTTTTTATTTCATTCGCTAATTCTTGAGCTGGAAATGGATAAAGTTGTTCGAGGCGAATAATCGCTACATCATTGATTTTAGATGCTTCACGAGCTTCAATTAAATCGTAATAAATTTTTCCTGAACATAAAATTAAACGACGGATTTTGTCATCGGCATTTAATTTATGTGTTTCGGAGATTAAAGTTTTAAAATTTTCCCCCGTAAATTCGCTTAATTTTGAAACCGCCATTTTGTGACGAAGTAGCGATTTTGGCGACATCACCACTAACGGTTTACGATCTTTATTGTGAATTTGACGACGCAATGCGTGAAAAAAATTGGCTGGGTTGGTAATGTTAACAACGCGTAAATTATTGTCAGCACATGCTTGCAAATAACGCTCGAGTCGTGCCGAAGAATGTTCTGGCCCCTGCCCTTCAAAACCATGAGGCAGTAGCATTACCAAGCCTGATTTTCGTAACCATTTTACTTCCGAAGAAGCGACGAATTGATCGAAAATAATTTGAGCACCATTGGCAAAATCGCCAAATTGAGCCTCCCAAATCGTTAAAGCATTTGGCGCCGAAAGCGAATAACCATATTCAAAACCCATAACGCCATATTCCGAAAGCACCGAATCATGAACTTCAAAATGCGCTTTATTAGAAATTGCATGGTAAATATTGTGTTTTTGTGCAGTTTTAGCATCGTGCAAAATTGAGTGACGATGCGAGAAAGTGCCTCGCCCAGCATCTTGACCAGTAATTCTAACCACATGACCTTCATTTACTAAGGATGCGAATGCTAAACTTTCCGCCGTGCCCCAATCGATTTCTTTACCATCTTCGACCACTTGTTTTCTAGCTTCGACTTGACGAATAATTTTCGGATTGGCATTAAAATTTTGCGGAATTGTAGTGATTTTTGCACTTAATTCTTTAAGAATTTTTTCAGAAATTGCAGTTTTTGGAATTGAATTATCGCCATCTTTAATGTTAGCCCAATCGCCTTTCAACCAATCAGCCTCTAGGGCTTTATAGGTTTGTGCTTTGTTAAATTCGGCATTCAATAACGCTTCAAAATCACTAACTAATTTTTCA
>CAJBXX010000166.1 GCA_903959715.1 uncultured Alphaproteobacteria bacterium
CTCTCCGCATCGCCAACAAGTTGGCTCTGCGACTCTCCCGCAAGGGGAGAGTGATTACTCCGAGAACTTTACGAGTGTTTTGTAAAATTTAATATTGCTTAGCGACTTCCTCTCCTGCTTTAAGACTTAGACCTCTAAACTTTACACAATACTCTCAACGCATACGGGCTAATCACTCTCCCCTTGCGGGAGAGTCGCTTAAGCCAACTTGTTGGCGATGCGGAGAGGGGGTGGAAAAGCTGATATAATTAACGATCTAGAACCAAAGAGAAGGTAACCTGAAGAGAAGGTAACCTGGAACCTTTTTTTTCGGGATGGGGTGAAACTATTTGGATTTAATTGAGCATTTGAGTTTATGAAATTCTTTATTGCCCCCTCCCCGAAATTGCTTTGCAATTTCGACCCTCCCGCAAGGTGAGGGTGATTACACCTAGCTGGAGAAAAAAGGAACCTGGTACCTTTTTTTGTAAATCTTGCAACGCTTACGGGCTCATCACCATCCCGCTTTTGACACCTCCATCAAAAATCGTGTCTGAAACCTAAATTTATTTAGTGATTTTTTGAATTGTAAAAGAATTTTTTTGACTATTTAATGGCCAAAAATTCTTTTACTGGGAGTCCTTTTAAATGGCGGAGTATGCAATACTTCTTGCAAACTTTTCTCCTTTTTTGTGGAGTCAATAAGTACAAGGCTAAAAACCACTTTTAAGCTTAACTAAAAATTTCAAGAATTTTCAACTGATAGGCAGATGAGATTCGAACTATAATTCGTTAGAACCGCCTTGACTTTTTCCTTTTGTTGGATCGCTGCGCATCCTTTCAAACCAAGATTTTTCCTGCGATAACTCTTCCGATTGAGATGGTATTCTTTTTGATAGAGATTTTTGAATCATCATTTCACTTAGTAAGTCGGGAATATGCGCTTTTTTTGTTTCTTGATTGAATCCAAACTCAATCAGTTGACCAACCCCATCAATAACAACTTCTTTACTATTTCGAATTACAACTTTTTGTGAATCTGCAAATTCAGGAAGTTGTTGATCAAATTGTTCATTTAAGGCTTTGAGATGGGCTGGTCCTACGATCATTATCACGACATCCGGAGTTGCACCCGCTAAACCTTTCTTCACATCTTGAGCCATTCCTTCGTGAATAAATTTATAATTTAAACAGCCTCCCCAGTAACGATAGTATGATTCTGAATTTGTACTCGCATCCATTATCTTTTCGTCTTCTCTGGGCAATTTTCCTTCTTTAACATCATTTTTCATTATCTGTAAAATTGTAGGATCGTCTATCGCTTCAAGCTTTATAAAATGATGAAGTAAATTTTCTGGAGTGCCTGTTTTTATTTCTTCTGGAAGTTGTTCCCAAGTTTGCGGAACTAGCTCGCGCCACCTTTTTTTCACACCTCCCATCGCAATAAAATGACGATCTAAAAATTCAGTAGTTTCGATATGAGTTTCTTTTGAAGGAACATTCTTTAAAACCCTTAATTGTTCGTCAATATCTGCTGGCACACCATCCAAACTTTTTTCTCTATCACCCTTTAAAGCGTGAGTCATACCATTAGTTTTGTAGGTTTGACTTTCAAACTCAGAAAAAACTTTGGTGCTTAAACCTTTAGAATCACAATCTTCAATCACTTGCCTCAAAAATGATGAATAAGACATATCGCTATGGTTGGCTTCAGCAATATAAATTATTAAAGGACTATTAGCTTTTGAGCCTCTAATGTTTTTTGTTAAAGATGGATAATCTGTAGGCATATAAACTCCTTAATTTATTGTTAAAATAACGATAATTAAAAGGTATTTATTGTCCAGTTATTTGGGGACCTGTCAAATTTTTATATTTTCCAAGTTAAAAACTGACATCGCTTACAAAAATTACTGCAATTATTTCACCCCTTCTTTAATCTCCCCCAAATTCATCCCTCTCTCCCTCATCTCTCTTACCCTCTCAACCCTTGCAACCATCTCCTCGCCATACATCTGATATCCCGATTCTGTAATTTCGGCGACCTGAAGCAATCCTTCTTTCGTCCAATGTCTAATCGTCGCAACGGTTTGATTTGTTGCCTTGGCAAGCTCGCCGATTTTTAAAAGTTTTTCATTTTCGGGCTCGGCATTTTCGCCTTTGATTGCTTTGAGGTAAATATTTAAAGAGCGATCAACCGCATCGGCGATCAATTTAAAATAATCATTTTTTGAATCGCCTTCGCCATTAACGAGCTGAGGTTTTTCTAGAGATTTAATGTAAGCCAAGCGATCATTTTTCCTAATAATCGCCGGCGGAAAACCCTTCATCATCAAAATCATATTCATCAATAAACGCGCGGTGCGACCGTTGCCATCAATGAAAGGATGAATTGTTACGAAGCGATAATGTGCTTCAGAGGCTAGTTCAACGGCGTGCATTTTGGTTTCGTTTTTTAGCCATTTAAAAAAATTATCCATTAAATCTTGAACCTTACGCGGATTTGGCAAAACAACGGCAGAGCCGGAAATGCGAACGGGAACGCGACGATAAATTCCGGCATTTTCGCGATCAATTTTATCTAAAATTATCGAGTGAATTTTTAAAATATCTTTTTCTCGTAAGTCGCAAGGCTTGCGTTTGATTTGCTCTTTGACGAAATCAAGAGCCGAGGCGGTGTTCATCGCTTCAAGATGCTCGGTGATTGATTTTCCACCAATAGTTAAACCTTTTTCGACGACCAAGGCCGTTTCCGCCCGCGACAAACTATTGCCTTCGATAGCGTTGCTAGTGTAGGTTAGTTCGATGCGAAACCATTCTTCCAAATTCTTGATTAAGGCTTTGTCGAAAGGACGATTTTTATCTAAAATTTTCTTTTTTTCACTGAGTTTTTTGTAATATATTTTCTTTGGCATATTTTTACATTATGGTTTTATGATTGATAAAATATAAAGTATAACCTTACGGTTTTCAAGAAATAAATTTTGGTTTTTTGGTAAGGGAGGGGGGTTGTGTAAGCTCACAAATTTTGATAATATGTGAGTTTTTTTCACAAGAATTAGCTTAAATTCATATCAAAGAATTTCAATCCGCGCCAAATGCTTGGAGTTACAACCGACACATGATTTTCTTCGGCAATTATTTCCACTTTGCCGACGATGTTGGAAAGCTCCGCAATACCTAAACAGGCTTTTTCTAGCACTTCAACATAGTTATTTATGCGATCATCTTTCTCTTCACCGCCAATTGAAAAATAAGCAAATTTTTTCGTGTCAGAAATTTTTTTCTTCAAGGCTTCAAACATCTTTTTTTCTTGATAATATTCAGAAGCTAAAACTGGGGTAATTGCTAAGAATTTTGTAAAATTTTCAGGATGGCAAAATAACATAAAACTCACAAAAACTCCTCCGAATGAATGACCAATTAAAGTTCGCTCTTCGGTGGTTCTGAGTTTTTGATCAATCAACGGAATAACTTGATGATTTATGAATTGAGAAAACTTTTCAGCCTGTCCCGAAGTGCTAACAATTTCATTGATTTCAACTTCACTAACTCCGGTAAAAATATTTTTATTTACCTTCCAAGGCAAAAAATCTCTGTCTCTGTTGATTTCAATTATATTTCCTCTTGCTTTTTGATCCAAGTATTTGAAGTCTAAAACTTTGTGCCCGATGCCAACAATAATATAATTTTCATAAATTCTCTGAACTCCATAACAGACTGAAAACAAATATTGCGGATCGAGTAAAAACAAGGTTGGATAGGATTTGTTGTTGGTTTTGTATTCGTTAGGAAGCCTTATGAATAGGCTATAATCGGCTTCATTATAATTCGATTTGAGATCAATAATTTCTGTGTATGGAAGTGTTATCATATTGTTAGTTTTGGTTTATCACTGTTTCGTTAATTAAAAATTATATTTTTCCTTTATATATTTTTCTAGCTTTAATCGCTAGTTCTAGTCTTCTATGAATCAGAGATATCATCGACAAAATATCAAGTGCATCTTGTTCTTCAATTTTCCATGTAATTTTTGGAGCGTGTGCAGTGGTATTGCGAAACATACCAAACAATCCTTTTACTAAATTCATAAAACCAGTTTGTTCGCTTTTCTCGGTCTCGCTTTGCAAAGAATTTAGAGCTAGGTGTGGAACTTTATCATTAAATGAAAATGCCTCTTCGACTAAGCGGTATCCATCAGTAGTTAATCCACTTTCATTTCTAATTTTTTCCGCAACGCTTTTTGTGGCTTCAAAAACTGAGTGAAAATAATTGTCAACAAGAAGCTCTTCTCTACAGAATTTTAAGATTTCTGGATGAACTTTTCTAACAATTAAATGCTCTTTTAATTTACTGGCTCTTGCATTGGCTTGATTAATTGTTAAGGATTTTTTCGATTCAATTATTTTGCCATTATCTTGAAAAGAAAATCCTTCAAAACTGAGTATTTTATTTAATTCGTAAATTGTGCTGCTGAACCATTCCGCGTTGTTGTAATGTCTTACGGGATTGAGTGAGTTTTGTAGAAACACCAAAATATTATTAGAACATCTGTCCATAGTTTGCTTATTCATCAGAGCGGAATTCAATCTTTTCCACTTCGTATTAGCTGAATCAATATCTGCTATATTTGACTCTTTCAAATACTTGGCAATTTCTGAGCCTTTGAATCCGTTATTTGTATCTGCTAATAATTTACATATTGATTCTATCGTGCCAAATCCCAGTGGTTTTATTGTTGCCATACTTAAATACTATTGAGTTTATAAATTTTTTTTCTTCTTAAGGTTTGTTGAAGATTGATGTAACAAAAAAGTTTAAGTTGGAGAAGATAATATACAAATCTCGATTTCGCATTAATCGAATTTATAAAAGCTTTACGCAATGTTAATTACAAACAAAATTTTTCGTTTTTTCATTTTACAATAACTCAACAACAAAAATTACAGAAAAAGGCACCAGGTTACTTTTATAATTTTAACTAATTAATAATCGATC
>CAJBXX010000167.1 GCA_903959715.1 uncultured Alphaproteobacteria bacterium
AATAATTATTTTATGTTAAAAAAAAATTTTTACATTATAAAATAATTTTAAAAAAATATGTCGAGACCAATCGTTATGAATATAAATCAAGGCAGATTTTCGGTGCCGAGTAAATACCCCCCACATTATTTACCTAATCAACCAATGCCAATATATTCATTGCCACAACATCCACAAACATGGATGCCACCGCAACAAATGCAACCAATCCCACAACAATTATATTCATTGCCAATGCATCCAATGTCACAAAGCCAACAACAATGGAGACAAAATTCGCTATCATTTAGTTCAATGCTACCTCTAGAAAGGCCACCGCAACTAATTCAAACTCTGCAATCATTGCATCAAGTTTCATATAATAATCAGTCAATGCCAATGCAACAAGTTGAAGAAAAAACAATTGTGCAATCAATGCACCAAAATCTCGATGGAAATCGTAATAATATAAGTTTTCCAAAATCACAAATTGATCAAGAATTTAACAAAGCAAGATTTTCAAAACAAGATTATGATATAAGATATAATTTAACACAAAATGGTTACGGAGCTAACAATTTAGATTTTGTTTTTGTTCAAAAACAAAGATTTTTTCCGCAATTTTTAAATACTATTCAACATCAAAATAATCAAAGTAATTATTGTGGTGTTCCTTTAACAACGCCCATGGCAAACAATTTTGCGTTGAATTATGTAGCATATCCAACATTATATGTGGTAGCTTCACAAGAAGTGGGCACTTATATTCCCTCTCCTGGGACGTCGCCGGCTACTTTTTCTCAATATCAAAATGTTGATTATCGAGCAACAATTCCGGGAAAAACTCCTCCTATTACAGTTATGGATCGAGATTTTGCATTGCAAGGATTAAGTAGACAAAGGCTTTTCCCCTCCTCCCCCTCCTCCCCCTCCACTAATCGCTAACCCTAGAGAAATCTGGGCTGGAATAGTCGTCGGGTTTTTCGATTGGAGATTTTTTGCCACAAGAAACAACGCTAAAAATTATTAAAAAAATTGCCAAAAATTTGAGTTTATTTTTGAAAATTTTTCGCCCAAAAATAATTTTGATAAAATTTTTTAACATATTTTTAAATTTAATTTTAATGATTTTTTGTAAAATTATTTTTTACTTTTCAAATATTTTTGAGCGTCGGTAATTTGCTTTTTAACCATCAAAGGCGAGGTTCCGCCATAACTTGTTCTCGAATTAACCGAACTTTGAACATCAAGAAAATTAAAAATATCTTTAGTAATTTTTTTCTCAATTTTTTGTAAATCACTAAGTTTTAATTGATGAAGTTGTTTGCCACAATCTTCCGCCATTTTAACGATCGAGCCAGTAATATGATGGCTTTGACGAAATGGAATTTTTAAATTTTTAACCAACCAATCCGCCAAATCAGTGGCACAAGAATAATCACTTGAAGCCATTGCCAACATTTTATCGCGATTAATTTTCATGTCGAGAATCATTCCCGACATCACTTTCAAAGTGAGTTTTGAGCTTTCTAAAGCATCAAAAAGTGGCTCCTTATCTTCTTGCATATCTTTTGAATAAGTAAGCGTCAAGCCTTTCATAGTGGTTAATAAACTAATTAATGCCCCCGCAATTCTGCCAGTTTTGCCACGAATTAATTCCGCCCCGTCGGGATTTTTCTTTTGTGGCATGATAGAACTGCCTGAAGTGAAGCGATCGGAAAGCGAAATAAATTGAAAACCGCGACTCATCCAAATAATAATTTCTTCGGAAAGTCTTGATAAATGGCTCGCCACCGTGTTTAAACAAAATAAAAATTCTAACACGAAATCGCGATCGGAGACGCTATCCATCGAATTGGCAGTAGGGCGGTCAAAGCCTAATTCGTGAGCAACAAAATGGCGATCAATTGGGTAAGAAGTGCCCGCCAAAGCGCAAGCACCAAGGGGGCATTCATTCATTCTTTGGCGTAAATCGCGAAGCCTTGATTCATCGCGTTTAAACATTTCAAAATAGGCCAAAAGATGATGTGAAAAAAGCACGGGTTGGGCAATTTGAAGATGAGTAAATCCGGGCATAATCACTTCGATATTTTCAGCAGATTTTTTGACTAAATTTTTTTGTAAATCATCAATTAATGCTAAAATTTCATCGATATTTTCGCGGACAAAAAGACGAAAATCAACGGCAACTTGATCATTGCGAGAGCGTGCGGTATGAAGCTTCCCCGCCACATCGCCGATAATTTCTTTGAGACGCGATTCGATATTTAAATGAATATCTTCAAGCTCAATTTGAAAATTAAATTTGCCACTCTCAATTTCTTGTTGAATTTGTTTTAAGCCATCAATAATTTTGGCTTTTTCAGTTGGGGAAATAATTTTGACTTTGGCAAGCATTGTGGCGTGAGCAATTGAGCCCGCAATGTCTTGTTGATAAAGTTTTTTATCAAACGAAATCGATTGATTAATTTCTTGCATTAAATTGGCGGGTTTTTCGGCAAATCTGCCTCCCCACATTTGATTTGAAGATGATTTTTTCATGAATTTTTTTTAAACAATTTTATTTGATAAAAATTGTAATTAAAAATAAAAAAATTTCAAATTAAAATTAAATATATTACAAAAGAATATCTTTTATTTTAAAAATTATTTTATGGAAAATTGGAATTTAAATTCGGGCGGAGTTTTCGATCGACGCAATATGAATGCTTTAAAGCGTTGGTGGATCGATATTGACAAAATAAATTTTTCAATAATTTTAACATTATTGATATTTGGATTAATCATGACCGCGAGCTCGAGCCCAGTTATCGCCAAGAGAATTGATGTTGATAAATTTTTCTTCTTAAAAAAGCAATTAATTTTTGCTTTTATAGCTTTAATTTTGTTGATTTCAATTTCATTTTTAGATCGAGATAAAATTAAAATTTTTGCCATTATTGGTATGGCTGTCGCCTTCATTTTATTGGTCTTAGTGCTGTTTTTTGGATCAAAAACTAAAGGGGCAACGCGGTGGATTTCGTTTGGCGGTTTGGCGTTGCAACCTTCCGAATTTGCTAAAACTTTTTTTATAATTTTTAACGCTTATTGTTTGCAAAAATTTTATTTTGCCAAAGCACAATTTAAATATGGCATATCCTTTCTGTCGTTGATAATCCTGCTTGTTTTGCTTCTTTTGCAACCAGATTTTGGCATGACAATTTCTTATTCGGCAATTTGGATGACGCAACTTTTTTTATTTGGATTACCTTGGATTTTAATCGCAACGCTAGTTTTTTTTGTCATAATTGGCGGAGTTGGAGCCTATTTGGGATTGCCTCATGTTGAAGATCGCATCAATAGATTTTTAGATTCCGAGCAAAAAAATTATCAAGCCGAAAGAGCGATCGACGCTTTTGTCAACGGTTCTTTTTTTGGCAAAGGTCCGGGAAATGGAGTGGTAAAAAAATTTATTCCCGATGTTCACACCGATTTTATTTTTTCGGCAATCGCCGAAGAATTTGGCATAATTTCTTGTTCAATTATTTTATTATTTTTCGCTTATTTAATCACGAGAATCGTCAAGAGAGCCATGGAAGAAGAGGATTTATTTGTTTATCTTTCATTGTGCGGGTTGATGATGCAATTCACCATGCAAGTGATTGTTAATACGGGCGTAAGTTTGAGCATTTTTCCAACCAAAGGCATGACCTTGCCATTCATAAGTTATGGCGGTTCGTCATTAATGGCAACGGCGATTTGCTTTGGTTTAATTTTAGCATTTACGAAACGCAAATATCATCGCGATGTAGATTATGGCAATGTTCGCAGTTTATAATAATGTTACTTAAATTTGCTAACGCAAATTTAGGGAAAAGTTGAATCGCTCCACGGCGAGTAAATCGCCGTATTCGCGATGAGATTCTTTCCGCTCTCCTCGCTTGCGGGGAGATGGGAAGGGTGACTTACACCATTACAAATTTATACA
>CAJBXX010000168.1 GCA_903959715.1 uncultured Alphaproteobacteria bacterium
AATATTTTCTATCGGTTCAAATTCAACTCGATTGTGATTGGCGTCCACGCCCGAAATTTTTGCATTTAAGGGCTCAATCTTTAAGCCATCAATCGCTACAACCTCATGCCCGCAATTCGATAAATAATGCGACAAAGTATAGCCCGCTGGCCCAAGTCCGCACACTAAAATTTTTTTGCCCGTTGGCTTTTTTGGCAACGGATTTTTAATATTTAGTGGATTCCACTTAGTCAACAGAGAGTAAATCTCAAAGCCAAAAGGTAAATTTAAAATATCTTTCAAAACGCGCGATTCAATTTGTGGAATATCGACCGCGTCTTGTTTTTGATAAATACAAGATTTCATGCAATCGTTACAGATTCTATGTCCCGTGCCCGCAATCATTGGATTGTCAATAATTGCCATCGCCAAACTTGCCAATGAAAATCCGTTACTTTTTAAAAAATTCATTTCCGAAATTTTTTCTTCGAGCGGGCACCCTTCTAGCTTAATCGCCAATTCATCAATTTTTATTTTTTGCGTTTCTTTGTCGATTAATCCAGTTTTGCAAGAATCTTTTTTTTGATTATGACAAAAAATACAATAATGCGTTTCACCACTAACTCGTAGCGTTGAACAACCTTTATCGGTCAAGTCAAAACCTTCACGATTGCGTTTTTCAATTGTTGGAATTAGATTTTTTATGGCAATTTTTTGTGGCAAAATAAACAAAGTTCCCATTTTATGAAAGCGTTGTCCAACCTCGTCAAATAAAGCCCAAATACAATATTTTTCAATTATTTCTAAATCTTTTTGTGCTAAAATTTTATCACTCAAAGCAATTTCAATTTCATCAATTTGAGAAAAATTTATTGCTAAATTTTGTAAAATTTTTTGATGATCAAAATTTTTAATTAACTCCAAATCTTGTGCAGAATATTTTTTTGCGACATGTCTTTGAACAAACTCTTTTCTGGCTTCGCAAACTTTTTTATATTTTAAATATTGATTTTGTAATTGTGAATTTTTCTCGTCAATTAAAAATAATTCCGCTAAAAAAATTTCTAAAATTTTAGCAATTTCAATTAAATATTGTGAATTTTCAGAATTTTGAATTTGATATTCAAAAAAATGAGCGGGTGATTTTTGTTGTAAAAATTCTAGAAATTTTTGATGAATTTTTTCAAGCCCTTCAATGGCATACAAGTCTTGAAAATTAAGGTTAAAACTAGGATTGAGAAATTTTTTTGATGACATTTTTTATAATTTCCAACTCGTTAAATTCAAATTTTTGTGAACCAATTATTTGATAATTTTCATGACCCTTGCCCGCAATTATCAAGACATCGCCATTTTGTAAAATTTCAATAGCTTTAGCAATAGCAATTTTTCTATCGGCAATTTCTAAAGTTTTTGTTTTATCACATTTTTGTAAAATTTCTTGACGAATTAAAGCGGGATTTTCGGTGCGCGGATTATCATCAGTCACAATCACCAAATCGGCATTGGTGCAAGCGATTTCACCCATAATTGGCCGTTTTTTGGCATCGCGATCTCCGCCACAACCAAACAAAATAATTACACGATTTTTTGAAATATTTTTTGCCAGTTTTAAAACATTTTTGATGGCATCGGGCGAGTGTGCAAAATCAATAAAAATTTTCGCCCCCAAATGCTCGCAAACCTTCTGCATTCTGCCCGAAGCACATTGTAAATTATCAAAATTTTTTATTAATTCGACAATTTCTTGATTGCTCAAATTAGATTTTGCTAATATGTTGCCAAGAGCGCATAAAATATTATAAATTTGAAAATCGCCATTGATGTTGGTGGTAAAAGAAAATTGTTGCTGATTATATAAAAAATCAACTTTTTGATTTTCAATTTTAATTAATTTTAAAGCTTGAGCCTCAACACCGTAATCGATAATTTGTAATTGATTTTTTTCACAAATATTTTTTATTTCCTCAAATTCTTTGATGTCAGAATTTATCACCGCAAATCCATTTTTTTGCACAATTTTTTCAAACAAAATCATTTTGCAATCAAAATAATTTTGCATATTTTGATGATAATCAAGATGATCTTGAGTGAAATTTGTAAAGGCTCCGACATTAATTTCCAAACCCGCCATACGGCGTTGATCCAAGCCAATCGAACTCACTTCAATCGCCACATCATCAATCGCCAATTTTTGCAAAATTGCTAGATTTTTATAAAGCGAAATAATGTCGGGAGTTGTTAAATTTGAAGCTTCAAAATTATGTTTTATTTCTTCATCGCAAATAATTCCGATAGTGCCGATTGATGCCGATTTTTTGTTTAAAAATTGTAAAATTTGTCGAGTAAATTCAGCGGTTGATGTCTTACCGTTGGTGCCAGTAATCGCATAAATATTTTTCGGAAGTGGATAATAAAAAATCTTTAAAAATTCTACTAAAATTGCAAAAACATCGCCGACAATTACAATATTTTGTGGATTTTTTTTAAGAAAATTTTGCAAATCGAAAGTAGATTTTTGCGAAATTACCGCAAGCTTTGAACCAAGATTAGCAACATCTGGTAAAAAATTTGCTCCATCATTTTTTTGTCCGATTAATCCAAAAAAAATAGTGGTTTTATTAATTTTTCTTGAATCAATTGAAATGTCGTCGAACTCAAGACAATCAAGATTTTGAGCGTTTCCAAAAACTTGATAATTATGCGAAATTTTTTTAAGAATTTTTTGCAAATTCATTGATTGATTTTATAAATTTTTGAGCACTTAAATAAGGATTTTCACTTTGCGTAATTGGTCTTCCAACCACCAAATGCGAGGCTCCGCTTGCTAAAGCAGTTTTAACATCGGCAACTCTTTTTTGATCATCATTCAAAATTTTTTCTAATCGAATTCCCGGAGTTACAATTAAAAAATTTTGTCCTAATTTTTTGCGTAAATTTTCAGCTTCTTGTGCTGATGCAACAACGCCATCAAGCTTACATTCTAAAGCCATTTGAGCTTTTTTTAAAACTAAATTTTCTAGCGAATTAGCTTTATCAAATCCCATTTCTTGTAAATCAATTTCGTTCAAATTAGTTAAAACTGTGACGGCAATTATTTGCATCGAACCCTTATTTTCAGAGGCTTGAAGCATAATTTCGCGACTTGCCGAATGAATTGTCAAAAGATCGATTTCAAATTTCGCAAGATTTTTGACGGCGCGCGCCACGGTTTGCGAAATATCGTATAATTTTAAATCAGCAAAAACTTTTTTATTATTATTTTTTAAAAAATTGATGATATGAAAATAATCACCGCTCGCCATTAATTCTAAGCCAATTTTATAAAATTCGACATCACTTCCTAAATCATTGACTAATTTTTTAGCACTTTCAAAATCAGCAACATCAAGGGCTACGATAAGTTTATCAGTCATATTAAATCTTTTTTTCTTCGCCGGTGAGAATGCGAATTATGTTTTCTCGATGTCGCATAAAAATTATTATAAAAATTATCCAACAAAAAATAATTTGTGAAAGCGGAGCATCATATGCGGTTGAAAAAATTGTTGTTGAAAAAATAGCCACCAACGAAGCGACTGCAGAAATTCTGAAAGAAACAAAAGTTAAAATCCAAAAACAAATTGCTAAAATTCCAACGCTGAAATCCAGAGCTATAATGGTTCCGATTGCAGTTGCCACTCCTTTACCGCCTTTAAAGTTTAAATAAATTGGATAAATGTGAGAACAGATTGCCACGAAAGAAACCAAAACTAAAAAGAAGTGCAAATTATCGATTTGATAAAAACTAAAACGACCGATTATAACCATAATCATGCCCTTGAATGAGTCGAGAAGCAAAGTTAAAAATCCTAATTTTTTACCAAGAATTCTAGTGGCATTTGTGGCTCCGATATTTTTTGAGCCAGATTCACGAATGTCAACCTTAGCAAAAATCTTACCGAACACAAGACCGAATGGTATTGACGCCACTAAATAAGTAATTATTAAAAATAAAAACTGATAAAAAATTATCATGAATTGATGTTAGAATTTGGTTTGTTGCTTTTTCTAAAAGCATCTAATGATATTACTTTTTCTGATAAATCTATTTCGCTTACTTTCTTTTTGGATTTATTTGCCAAACTGCTTTCATCGAAATTATCGTCGGAAGAAAATTCTTCAATATCGCCATATGTCATGCTAAATTTTAAAGCAAAATTCATTGATGGGTCGGCGAATGAGGTGATTGCACGATAAGGCACCATTAATTTTTCAAATTTACCACCAAAGCTAAGAGAAATTTTAAAGAAATCTTTTTCTACTACCAAACTTTTAAATTGATATTGAATCGCAATCGTCATCTCTTCGGGATATTTTTCAATAAGTGATTTTGGAATTGCAACACCAGCAAATTTTGTGGCAAAAGTAACAATAAAATAATGCTTTCCCGGTAAGCCAGTTTTTTCAATTTTTTTTAAAGTTTCGTAAATTACCGAACGCATTGAGCTTTCAATAATTTCATCATATCCTATAAGATCTTGCATGAAAAATAATGTAAAATTAATTTTTACGCTCGGTCGTTTTTTTGACAGG
>CAJBXX010000169.1 GCA_903959715.1 uncultured Alphaproteobacteria bacterium
TTAAATTTAAAATTAGTCATAAATTTTAGAAAAAATGAATTATTGTTTTTGATAAAATTTTCTGTTTTTTTCTTTGCCAAAATGCTCATTTTTGTGACAATTTGGACATAGGGCAACGCAGTTCTCTACTGTATCCGCACCATTTTGTGATAAATAAATTTTATGATGAACTTCAAGATATATTTCACCATTTTCTTTTTCAAAAGATTGTTTTTTACATCCTTGGCAAATTCCATTGGCTTCTTTAATAACTTGCTCTCGGACTTTTGAATCTCTTGAAAATTGCTCGGTGATATATTCTTTTTTTTCTGAATTTTTTTCAATTTTATCGATCAATTCCAAAATATCTTGTTCCTTATTAAAAAAACAATTCAAAGCCTCGCGGAAAAATTCTTTGAGATGAAAATCTGCCTTTTTTTCAAGCACATTGATACATGTTCCTCTTAAATTATTGATATTTTTTTTAAGTTTATCGAGTAAAATATCTTTTTCATTTGGGTATTTTTGATTTAATAAATCATCGCATTTTTCAAATAAATTATTCTTTTTTATGGGTTCACTAAATTCAACATTATCAAGAAAGAAGGCCGTATATTCGCAATCCTCATATTCTTTATGATAATAAGTTTTGCCAAAAGAAATTTTTGAATCGCAACCTACTTGAGCAATGTGGATAGCATCTCTATCGCTGGTTTTGATATATAATAAATCGCTCGTTTCGATTAATAAAAATCTAAAAATATTGCCGATAGCACCACTAATTATTTTGGTTGATTTTTCATTAAAAAACCACGGGTGATAGTGTGTTTTATAGTATTTGCTTTTTTTGTCGGTTACGATTTTTATAAATTCTTCAGCAAATTTTGTCTTAAGAGAATTTAAGTCAGCTTTGTTTTTTATTTCTTGATGTGTTTTTTCAATTAAAGGATATAGCTCCGCCGTTGCCCATCCGCATATTAATTTTTTCTCTGCCAATGCTTGCCGAGTTTGCCAATCGGTGCCACTAAAGCACATCGGGAAATAAATTATTTTATTTGTCATGGTTGAGATTTATTTGAAGCTAATTGCAAGTATTAAAAACTTTAAAATTAACCAATTAAATTTCAATAATTAAATCATATTTTGAATTAGAATTTGAAGCGATTTCAATTAAAATAATATGAGAATTAATGGGATTGATAATTGGCGAAAAAATTGTTAGTTTGAGTTAAATCTTAAAACGACGACGCACCATAAAAAACCACACAAACCAAATCGACGAACAAATTACCGTTTGCACAAAACATAAAATTTTTATGAAAGAAGGGAGGGTTTTTAAAAAATCTTCTTCAATAAATCCCTTCGGAAGTGCGAAAACCAAGGGTCCAAGCGAGTTTTTGAGGGAGAGTTTTGATAAATCAATCAATGAAAAAAATAAATTAAATTCTCCATTATTAATTAAAACACAACAAGAAATCGATATAACAAAGAATGAAATAATCCAGAATAATGGTCGAAATAAACTAGCACCATATTTTGAAAAATAATTGTAAAAAAAGAGTAAGAATGCTTCGATGAAATCATCGAATATTGAAAAATTTTTAAATTTTTTTATGTTATTTTTTAAATAATTATGTCGGGTTTCCAACTCTTTGGCATGAAAAAATATTACACCATTTTCATAGCCGGCATCTTGGCACACCTTCATTAAAGCCCGATAAGATCCGCTGGCTTGAGGCGATAAATTGTCATCAAATTTTAAATTTCGCAACTCGACATTATGGCTAGAAAACTTAATATTTGAAATATGCGGAGATTGCGAAAAAGTCACGCCATTTAAAATTATCGCATCGTTAAATTGGCAATTTTCTAGAGTAATTTTGTTGATTTTGGAGTTTTCTATTTTGAGTAAATCACAATTTTTTAAATAAATTTCTTCGGAAATTTTTGAAGATTTAATTGTGATTTTATGGACTTCACCCGCAACGATTTTTTTAATTTTTTGACAATTTTCAAATGTCGTTTCTCCAAAAATATTTGCATTAATTTCGCCGGAAATATTTTTAAAATTACAATTTTCAAATTTTCCCTTTATAAGGTCTGCAGATCCAGATAATTCAATGTTCTTCAAGTTAAAAACTATTGCCGTTCCCACGCTCTCAAATGATAATTTTTTTGGATTTGTGTCTGCATTTATCCAAGAAAAATTTTTAACATTTTTAAGATTTTTTAAAATAATTTCATTTTGGATTCCACTTTTTATATCGCCACTAATTTCTAAATCTTTTTTTCCATCTACAACCAATTCATCAACATTAAATGTAAAATTACTACAATTTAAGTCCAACGAATTTGTTTCTAGCAATAATTTTTTTGCATAAAATTGTGCATTACCATAAAATTTTGAATCACTTAAAATATTTAATTCAAAATCATTGTCCTTGTTTTTTGGATTGCCAAATTCAGCTCCACCTAGTGCAATTTCTAAATTTGATTTAATTATGCATTTATTGCCATGAAATTTATTTTGACTGAAAGACTGATGGAGTGTTTTTATATTTATTTCAGCATCGCAATCAAAGTTATTTTTATCTAGGGTAAATTCATTTAAAACAAAATCGGAGTAACTGTTTATTTTAAGAGATTTGAATGAGCAAGCTGCAAAACGGATTGTATATTTATTTTTAATTATAAATTCAAAATTTAATTTTCTAAAATCCCAACCTACTAAATTTAAATCGTAATCAATTTCAATTTTTATTGAGTTAATATTTTTAACATTATCAGGATTTTTAATGAACGAATTCCATTGATCAATGTGGTGTTCAGAACGGCTTTCAGCCAAATTCTTGAATTTGTTGCGAATTTTCTCTTCAATATTATTTTCTTCCGTCATTTTAAAAATTATACTTTGAATTTAAAATTTTATTTTTTCGCATTGAAAATAAAAAGCAATTTTCAAAACCAAATTTAATCTGGAGTCGCTTTAAAATTGTTTGAAAAAAGGTACCATGTTACTTTTTTTGTGAGGATTTTTTAATTTACTTTTTGGAAAAAATCGTCGCCGTTATCCCTTCTCCCCACTTGTGGCTTACACCCTTACAAATTTATACAAACTCTTAAAAAGCTTCAGGCTGTAGCTCCCCCTCAAGAGAGGAGCTAGAGCCCGTTAGCGTTGCGAGTGTATTAAAAATTTGTAGGTTTGTAAGCCCCAAGAGGGGAGCTAAAGCCCGAAGCACTTCCGAGCTTGTGGAAAATTGTAAGGGTGTAAGCCCGCAAGGGGAGGGTGACGAGCCCGTAGACTTGAAGAGTTTTTTTAAATTGGAGAAAATAAAAGTAACCTGGTACCTTTTTCTTTAACGCAAATAACCCCTCACCCTAACCCCCTCCCCGCAAGCGGGGAGAGGGGATTTGATGGATTAATTTTTTGTAATAAATACAAAA
>CAJBXX010000170.1 GCA_903959715.1 uncultured Alphaproteobacteria bacterium
AAAAAAACTTGCATATTTCTTTAAGGAGCTTATTATCTAGATCAAAACACCATTTTGACCAATTTAATATCAAAATTATTAGAATTAAAATTCGCACTATAATGAAAAAATTTTTGTCACTCACCTTAATATTTTTCTTCGGCACAACTTTAAATTCAAATGCCCAAGATTTATATAATTATTATGACATTTATAAAACCAACGATGACGCTGGAAACTTTCAAAACAAAAGCTCCTCATCAGAAATAAATTCAATAAAATTTATCGAAAATCAACAAAATTTTAATAAGCCAAATATTACAAAATATCCAATTAATAACAAACAAAAATCCACTTTTAGCAAAAAATCAAAAACCGTCGGCAATTATTTAGGAATTGATTTTATAAATACTTCTTTGCGATATAAGCAAATTTCACATGGGTCAATTGAGCCTGACTTAATAGAGATTTCGGATTATACCTTACCCAGACATAAAAATAGTTTTGGAGTTAAATATTTTTACGCCATAAATTATAATCGATTTTTTTTAGCCCCCGAAATATTTTTCGAATATAATAATATCAAAAAAAATTATGATGGTTTTAACGCTGGCACAGAGCAATACAATGAAAGAATCAATGAAAATTATGGTTATAAATTTATGAAAATTCATAGAATTTATGGTAGTAAAATTAATTTTGGATATGACCTCACTCCAAATTTTTCTCCATTTTTATTTGCAGGATTGTCTAAAATTTATTATTCAAACCTAGCTTCAGTTTATACCTTAAGTAGATTTGAATCTAGATATGATGTAATCAATGCAACTGGCAAAGATCCATTTGTAGTAATGCACAAATCAAAAAATGTTCCTTTTTTTGGCTTTGGCAGTAAAATCAAAATATCCGATCATTTTTCAATTAACGCCGAATATTTAATTTACAATAACTTCATTGCCAAAACCAATGGCTTTAAAAATAAAGATTTTAAATCTGATGATTCATATCGAGCTGATTATGTCAATTTTTACAACAAATTAAGAATTATTAAACTTGGATTACTTTATAATTTTTAACTAAACAAAAATTAATTTTTTAAAATGCCAAAAACAAAAATATTCATTTTTTTATTGATATTATTTTTTTCAAAAAATCTTAATGCTCGAACCATCGGCAACTATGTTGGAGTTGATATTATAAAAACTGCATTAAGCTTTTCCTCTGAAAGAACTATTTACGAAACCAACGAACTTCAAAAATCAGTTCAAAGCGTTCCCAACCCTTCCTATTCATTTGGTTTGAAATATAATTATGCTTTAAATTATCGAGGATTTTTCATTTCTCCGGGCTTAATTTATGAAAAAAATAACAACAAAAGTTATTTTAATTCTGCCGAAAACGCTCAAAGTGCCAAAAAAAGATATGGTAAAAGCTATTCTCAAATTAACCAAAGATTGGGGGCAAAACTTGATTTAGGAGCCGATGTTACTGAAGATTTTTCGATTTATGGAACAGCTGGCTATGCTTTAAATTATTATGAAAGCTATAACTCATTATATCAAGATCGATACTATAATTATTATAACACTCACCCAGCTGATGATGATTATAAAGTAAATAACAACCCGTGGAAATTGAATAAAGGTAAAAAATGGGCTCCTTTTTTTGGCGGAGGTTTTAGAATAAAATTATATAAAAATTGGCTTCTCAATGGCGAATATAATTATACCAGATTTACTTTTGATTCCAAGGCTCAAGAACAAGCGGTAATAGATTCTGAAACTGGTTTTCAAGCTCAGGAAGAGGAGGCGACGAAAAGCCTTTTCAACAACAATATTCAAATATTTAAACTTGGGATAAATTACAATTTTTAACTATTTTGTAATTAATTTTAACAATTTTAAAAAATTTTTAAAAATTTGAAGAAATTAATGTTTTTTTAAAAATTAATTTATACTTTATAAGTGATAAACTTTAATTGACATTTTTTTATACTCAAAACCT
>CAJBXX010000171.1 GCA_903959715.1 uncultured Alphaproteobacteria bacterium
GTCGGTGCTCAAGGGCAAGGTCAAACTCAAGAAAATGCTCCAGCTCCAGCTCCAGAAAAGGCTCAGGGGCAAGGTCAAACTCCAGAAAAGGCTCAAGGGCAAGCTCCAGCTCAAGAAAAATCTCAAGGACAAGGGCAAACTCCAGAAAAGGCTCAAGCTCCAGCTCCTGATTTAATGGAATTGATGAAGCAAGATTTGCAGGCTCAACGGGCTCAATTAGTCAATGAGAAAGATATTTTAAGAGGTTTTAAACAAGAATTAGATAGCAATCCTAAACTTAACAATACTGCTACTTCACAAGATTATAAAACAGAATCACAAAAATTATCTCCAGATGATTTAGCGAAATTATCAGCTTTACCAAAGGACATAAAAGATAAATCATCGCAAGTTGATAAAATAGAACCAGATGGAATAGCAAAAAAATCATCACAAGCTTTATCTAAAGATATTGGGGATTCCAAGAGTGAAAATCGAACTACTGAAGCTCTAAATCTAGAAGATAATAAACTGGAATCAAAAATTTTAAATCGTCCCGAACGCCCTTCTGGAACTTGGGCTAATAGAGTGGTGCAGTCAAAATCTCGTGGTGGATCTAATGAAATTTAGTTGAATGTAAAAACCTAGATTTTTTGAATAATTTTTAACAAAAAATATAATTCTTTCTAATAATCGCAAAATAAAAAATTGAATTATGTTGTCAACCCCGCCATTAGGTTCCCAGCTTCAACGAAATTACCATGCTTTTCTTGTAAAACTTGCAACAGAAGAAGGTTCATTTTACCCAGATTCAGACAATGGCATTTTAGAGTTTTTAAAATTAGATGAAACTATAAAAAAAGAATATATTGATTCAACAAAAATATCCATTACCGAAGAGGAATTTTATTTTGCACGAAGATTTCTAGCGTTAATATACCTAACCGGTGGTGAGCATTTTACAAAAAACGATGGTTCTCAAATAAATCATAGAGAGGTTTATAAAGCACAAGAAATTTTACCTGCTAATTTTGATTCAGCAGATGAAGTATTTATAACTGATGGAAGTAAAACATTAGACGATAGAATTGAGCATTTGGCTTCCAAAATAACTTCTCAACAAGTTGATAAATTTTATCAAAGATTAGTTGAAAAAAGACCAAGTTATTTTTATGGAGAAGATGATACGACCCCTCAAAAAAGATATAATTTAGAAGGCAAAGGCAGTTTAGATGTAGAAAATTATATTTCCTATGCCGAAATGGGCGTTTCTGCCATGATTCAAGTGGCTGGAAAGACTAATTTTATTAATGATGGAGATAGATACAATGCTGGTATTATTTCTAAAATAGATGATCATCAAAAAGAAGGTCATATAGTTGGATTAATTGGTCCCAGAGTTGAAATTGGTGATGCTATGGAGCCCTTACAATTAGTTAAGGGTAAGCATAAAATACAAAAAGATTTGTTTCTTGCAAAAATTTCATCTAAAAAATCAACCGCAGATTTTGGTAGAATTAGAAATGTGAATCAAGAATTTGTTGAAGGACATGAATTAATTTGGAATAAATTTTATCTAGGGCAGTCGGAGCTTGCTAATGAAGGTCAACTTATTGAAGAAAGATTGAAACACAGACTTTATATTTCATATAAAAAGTTTTTGGCACATGCTGTTGCAAATAGTTCGGATCAAAAAAAAGCTTATATTAGGGTTTCGGGAATAGGAGATGGTTCTTGGTGTCTAGGTAAAGCGGGGTTTGCAGAAAAAATTGGTCTTGCCGTCGGAGGGGCATTCGCAAAAGCTTTATCGGAACTTAGTGATGAGCAAAAAAGTAAAATTGGCACCGTGCATTTTTCTCAATTTAAACATGAAAATTATCAAAAAGGTTTTGATAAATTTTTTGAAACCTCACCAAATGCATTAGCTACAAAAACAGATGGTAAAATAATTAAATTTGGAGATATAAAAATTTCCAGTTGCAGAGATGCACCCTTTTCTTCAAAGCTTCCGGCTGACGCTTTGGATCAAGAATTATTTAATTTATATGCTTGGGATGCTGGCTCTCGCCCAGGTAATGAAATTTTCCATCGTAAACCCACTTTATCGGGTGACCCAGCCGCGGCATGTTGCTCGGCAATCGGAGTTACCGCAAATCCAAATGTAAATAAGGCATTATTAACATCAATTCAGATTGTAAAAAAAGATTACACTTCTCAAGATTTAACACAATTTAAACCGCAAGAAGTAGTTCATAAAATCAAAGCTCCTGATCCCGTTCTTGCTTCTGCTTCTTCTGATTCGGGAGTGACTGATTCGCCTGTTAATGAGGTGAAAATTCAAGAAATGGAGAGGGTGCTAAAAGATTTATTTGGAGTTGATAAAGTTACCACATTAAAGTCCGCGAAAAATTTTTATATAAACTTTCCAATAGCCTCCGGCGCTGAATTTGATAATGCTTTTCAACAAGCTTCTTCGGTAAGTGAATATTTGAAAAATCATTATCAAATAAAAGGTGGAGAGGGTCGTGATAAAAAATCTGTTGTTGCTCACATTGACAAAGAAGTTAATTATCAAGGAGAAAAAGAAGCTTTAAAGGGTCAAAGTAATCTTCATTCTGTTGGGATTTTATTAACTTTTCAAGATGTTGATCAAATAATTGAAAAACAAAAAGAAATTCAACAAAAAAAAGATGGTGCCGAAAAATTTAAAAGTCTCATGAGTTCAAATGTGGGGGTCGATATTTCTATTGAACCTTTTCATCATGGAGATGTAAGTTGCGGTATTTCTTTGGGGAAAGATAAAGCGAAGGCGGAAGGGATAATTCAAGAACTTTTCGATGCGGGAATTGCTAGAGATGGAGGGGGAAGTAAAACATTAATCGCTGTTAATAAAGAAAATGGATCGTTTTGTTTTGATGGTTCATTATCACAAGATCAAATAAAGGAATATAAAATAATTTTGAGTGAAGCAAATAAAACTGCAATAGAAGGGAATGTGAATGGAAAGTTTGATCAAATATTTAAAAAAGTAAAAGATGCTCAAGAAAATAAACATCAAACAGCTTCATTTCCGTCTAAAGCTACGGGTTCACCGATTCCAGTCGAAGATTTAAATGGAAATGGAAATGGAAGTGGAGGTGGAAATGGAAATGAAAATGAAAATGATCCTAAATCTCACGATCAAAATTGTTGGGATAAATCCAAGCCATGGATTGGTGCGGGAGTGGCAGGATTGGGGGGCTTTGGAGCGGTTTTACTTTCTTCTTCAGCGTTGGGATTAGCTGTGGTTTCGGCGCCAGTAATTGTGCCAGCTGTTATTGTTGGTGGCTTTGTAGCAACCGCTGTTTTTGTAGCCGTAAAATCTTCTCAAGCAGAAAATGTGGAGAGTCGAAGCGTTTAGTTAAAGGGAGTTTAAAAACAAGATTTATAAAAATTTAATTTAAGCTCGCAAATTTAATAAAATCAAAAATTAATTAATTTTATAAGGTGGGAAATCTAACCCCTTTGGCGAAGAAGTGAAGATTTCAAAGCCGTCTTTAGTAACGCCAATTGTGTGCTCAAATTGTGCTGATAATGATTTGTCGCGAGTCGTTACCGTCCAGCCATCATGTTTGCTTAAAAGAGTTTCAAAAGTGCCGGCGTTAATCATTGGTTCTATCGTAAAAAACATACCTTCCTTCAATAATATTCCCGAATTTTTTTTGCCATAATGTAAAACGCTCGGTTCGGCATGAAAAACCTTGCCAATTCCGTGTCCGCAATAATCTCGAACCACGGAAAATCCGTGTTTTTCGGCGTGATTTTGAATCACAAAACCAATTTCGCCAAGATGAATTTCGGGCTTCACTTTTTCAATCCCAAACATCATGCATTCGTAAGTAATTTGCGTAAGTTTTTTGGCTTTGATTGGAATGTCATTGCCGACGAAATACATGCGACTAGTGTCGCCGTGCCAGCCATCGACAATCACCGTCACATCGATATTTAAAATATCGCCATTTTTTAAAATTTTGTCGGAAGGAATGCCGTGGCAAATCACATGATTTATCGAAGTGCAAATTGATTTTGGAAAGCCTCGATAGTTGAGCGGAGCCGGAATCGCATTATTCTCGATAATTTTTTTATGACATAAATCATTGAGATAATTGGTGGTGACGCCGACCTCAACAAAAGGCGTAATATAATCTAAAATTTCGGCGGCCAATTTTCCCGCGATGCGCATTTTTGCAAAATCTTCGCTTTTGTGAATCGTAATTGTCATAAATTTATTTGATTTAATTTCTTTTTTCTTATTAAAATGCTTAATTGCAAATATTTCAATTTAATTCTTTTAAATTTATTTATGCCAATCACTAAAAAAATATCGGAAATAATTCGCGTTGATCACGCTGGAGAGATGGGTGCCAAGGTTATTTACGACGGTCAAATTCTCGCCTTAAAACTAAAAAAAGATTTTAAAACTTTAAAAATTGTCGAAGAAATGAAGGCTCAAGAAATCGAGCATTTCAATTTTTTTGATGAAAAAATTAAACAAAAAAAAGTGCGTCCAACATTGATGCAACCGATTTGGGGCGTTGGTGGTTTCGCTTTGGGTTTTTTGACGGCGTTGATTGATAAAAAATCAGCGATGGTCTGCACAACGGCGGTTGAAGAAGTTATCGACGAACATTATCAAGAACAAATTAAAGAACTCGATTTTATTATTGAAAATATTGATGAAAATTGCCGAGAAGAATTTAAAAATTTACAACAAAATATTAAAAATTTTCGTGACGAAGAAATTCATCATCGCGATGTCGCTTACGATAATGAGGCTCGCGATTTTGTAGCTTACAAACCATTATCAAATTTTATAAAATTTGCCACTAAAACGGCGATTATAATTTCTAAAAAAATATAAATTTTCATAATAATTTGATTGCAAAATCGAGATTTTAAATCATGATATAATTACAAATTTACTACAATTTAATTTTTGAAAAAATGACCAACGGCATTGAGTTCAGCATTGATAAAAGCGGAGTCGCTAACTTAATTTTTGATTTACCCGACGAAAAAATTAATAAACTTTCGAAAATCGTTTTGGAAGAATTGGAGCGAGCAATTAATGTGATTGATGGCAATAAAGCGATTCGTGTTTTATTAATTTCTTCGCACAAAAAAGATATTTTTATCGCGGGGGCTGATATCAATGAAATCCGCTCTATTGTTGACGAGAAAGACGCTCATAAAAAAGTTTCGCGTGGGCAAGAAATCCTCAATAAATTGGCAAAAATTCAAATTCCAACTATTGCGGTGATAAAAGGGGCGTGCCTCGGTGGCGGTTTAGAATTGGCTTTGGCTTGTAAATATCGCGTAGCGGTTCTTAATGCAAAAACGCAGCTAGGTTTGCCCGAAGTTAATCTCGGCATAATCCCCGGATTCGGTGGAACTCAAAGATTGCCAGCCTTGGTTGGCTTAGAAGAATCGTTGAAAATAATTTTATCGGGCAAGGCGATTGATGGCGAAAAATCTTATAAAATCGGCTTAATTGATGAGGCGATTCACGAAGAATTTCTTGAAGAAAATTTGAGTTCTTTTGTCACTGAAATTATTAAAAATGGCGATAAAAATAAATTTTTATTAAAACGCAAGAATGCTACAAAGAGAAGGTTTTACAGCGAAACATTATTAATGAAAAAACATTTAATTTTTTATTTTGCTAAAAAAGATTTATGGGAAAAAACTAAAGGACATTATTTAGCACAATTTTTTGCGCTTGAAGTTATTAAAAAAACTTATGGCAAAACCTACGGAAATCGCGGTTTTAAAATTGAGATTGATGCTTTTTGCGATTTGGCAATCGGTGAAATTTCTAAAAATTTAATTGAAATTTTTTTCACCTCCGAAGCTCTAAAAAAAGACGCTGGGGTTGATGAATTTATTTCCCAAAAAGATATAAAAAATGTTGCTTTGCTTGGTGCTGGAATCATGGGCGGTGGGATTGCGTGGCTTTTTGCAAACAATAATTTTAGCGTTCGCATTAAAGATATTACGCAACAAGCGATTGCCCTTGGCTACAATCAAATTTTGAAAATTTTTAATCAATTGCAAAAAATTCGTAAATTAAATTCTAATCAAGTGAGTTTAAGAATGGCGAATATTAGCGCGGGTTTAGATTATACAAATTTTGATCATAGTGATTTAATAATCGAGGCGGTGGTCGAAAATATTGCGGTCAAAAAAAATATTTTAAAAGAGATTGAATCGCAAGTAAAAAATGATGCAATAATTGCCTCAAACACCTCATCTTTATCAATTTCTGAAATGGCTGGAGCCCTAGAAAATCCTAGTCGCTTTGTCGGAATGCATTTTTTTAATCCCGTTAATAAAATGCCGTTGATTGAAGTGATTTATGGCGAGAAAACTTCCAAAGAAACCGTGGCGACGATAGTTAAATTGGCGAAAAAATTAGGCAAAACCCCAATTGTCGTCAAAGATGTTCCTGGATTTTTAGTCAATCGTATTTTGCTCACTTATCTCAACGAATCGGCTTATTTATTACAAGATGGTTTTTCGATTAAAAAAATCGATAATGAAATTGAAGGATTCGGCATGCCGATGGGTCCATTTGTGTTGGCGGATGTCGTTGGCATTGATGTCGGAGTCAAGGTTGCGGAATCTCTAGAAAAAGGCTATGGATCGCGAATGAAGGTCGCAAAAATTTTGCAAGAACTTCATCAAAATCACAAAAATTTACTCGGCAAAAAATCGAATTTGGGTTTTTATAATTACGATAAAAATGGCAAAATTACTACGCAAAATTTGGAAATTTATAAAATTCTTGATGAAATTAAAGACTCTTTTAAAAGCTTTGACGGCAATATTAACGACAGCGAAATCATTGAGCGTTGCATCTTAACAATGATTAATGAAGCTTCAAAATGTTTGGAAGAAAATGTTGTTAAAAATGCTCAATATCTTGATATGGCAATGATTATGGGGGCAGGATTCCCGCCATTTCGCGGTGGAGTTTTGCGTTATGCCGATAAACTTGGTTTACAAAATATTGTGAAAAAATTGCAAAATTTTGAGATTAAATATGGCGAGCGATTTGCGGTTAGTAATTTATTGATTTCAATGGCGCAAAATAATCAAAAATTTTATAATTAAATTATGAGAATTATTGGAATCGATCCGGGTTTAACCAAGACGGGAGTTGGCATCGTCGATGTTAAAAATAATTCTTTAAGTTTTGTTTTTTCCGCCACAATTTATTCTTCGCCCGATCAAGAAATGGCGGAAAGGCTCAATCATTTTCATCAATCTTTGTTGCAAATTATTCAACTTTACAAACCCGACGAGGCTTCGGTTGAAGAGACATTTGTTAATAAAAATCCGATTTCATCTTTGAAGCTTGGTCATGCTAGAGGTGCGTTGATTTTAACTTTGGGAATTTGTGGCATTAAGGTTAATGAATATTCGGCGACTTCGGTCAAGAAAACCATTGTGGGAGTAGGGCGTGCCGATAAGAATCAAGTACAAGCGATGATTAAAATTTTATTGCCAAA
>CAJBXX010000172.1 GCA_903959715.1 uncultured Alphaproteobacteria bacterium
ATCGCATACCAATTGTAGTAATAAAGGCGAATTTTTTTAATATCTTCGGGTTTTGACATCGCCATGAAGCTAGTCATGATGTGGGGTTGACCAATAATACCAAAGCCACCAAAAAACCATCCAAAGACAAAAAGTGCAATCGCTAAAAAAGGATTTTCGATAACATTTTTTGGAATTAAACTTAAATAATTTCCTTCAATTTTTTTTAAAGAAATAATAAAATTTTCAAAACCGCCAACATGATTCAACGCTACAAAAAAGAGCATCGCCATTGAAAAAATCATTACAAAAGATTGTGCGGTGTTAGTCCAAATCGAAGCTCGAATGCCACCAGCGAAACAATAAATTAACACGATTCCAGCACCAATGATGGCACCAATATCGTAATTCCAATTAAACAAAACATGCATGGCTTTACCGCCCGCCCGTAGCTGTGCCGCCGCATAAACCGCTAAAAAAATTATTAAAATTAACGACGATAAAAGTCGCACAATTTTAAATTCCTTACCCGACCATCTGCCGAGGGTTTCGGGAAAAGAAATGGCATTGATTTTCGCCGATGCGACGCGAATATTTTTAAAAGCAAAAAGTGAAGCACAAAAATCGCCAATAATTAATGGCAAAAAAATCCAAATTACCGCTAAACCGCTAAGATAAGTGTAGCCAATTATTCCAATAAACATATAACCGCTATTATTGGTGGCGACGGCACAAAGAGCAATCATCCACGGCTTTTCAGATCGACTGGCGAGAAGATAATCTTCGCTGGTTTTTTTACTTTTTAAGCCCGAAAGTAAACCAATTAAAACGAACAAAACCATGAATGAAATAAAGCTTAAAGCGACCATTTTTATTGAAATTTAAATAGATAAAAAACGAATTTATAAAATTATTTTTGTTCAAAATAATTTTAAACCACAACAATATTGACCAATTTATCAGGCACAATAATAATTTTTTTAATCTCTTTGCCGTCAATAAATTTTTTAACATTATCATTTTCAAAAGCTAAATTTTGCATTTCATTTTGTGATAAACCTTTTGGCATTTCGATTACAGCACGAAGCTTTCCCGCTACTTGAACCGCCACCGAAACCTCATCATCTTGCAATAATTTTGATGAAAATTTTGGAAAATTTGTTGTCGAAACCAAACCATCGCAACCTAAATTTTGCCATAATTCTTCCGCCAAATGAGGCATAATTGGCGAAGTTAAAATTGCTAAATTACGCAAAGCAAAATGCATTATTTGTTTATCGATTTCATTTTTAATTTCAAATTTTTCTAAAGCATTTGAAAATTCACGAATCTTTGCAATTGAACGATTGAAGCCCATTTTTTCAAGCTCATCTTGAACATAAAAAATAGTACGATGCGTAAGTTTAATGATTTCAATTTGATATTTTTCTTTATCCGCCAACTCAGTTTCATCAAAATTTTTGAAATTATTTTTATTAAAATTTTTATGAGATGAAGTAAAATTTGCCACTAATTTCCACAAGCGATTAACATAGCGCCAAGCCCCGTCAATTCCGCTTTCAGACCAATCCAAATCGCGAGATGCCGGCGTATCGGAAAGCATAAATAAACGAGCGGTATCAGCACCATAACTTTCAACAATATTAATTGGTTCCACAACATTTTTTTTCGATTTACTCATTTTTTCACTTCTACCGCGAAGCACTTCGTCGCGAGTTTTTTCGTGAATAAATTTATCTTTTTCAATCTCAATAACTTCGCTTGGAAAAACCCATTGCCCCGCTTTGTCTTTAAAAGTATGATGGCACACCATGCCTTGCGTAAGAAGGTTTTTGAAAGGTTCATTAAATGATAAATATCCGCATTTCTTTAATGCTTTAACAAAAAATCTTGAATAAAGTAAATGCAAAACCGCGTGCTCAACTCCGCCAATATATTGATCAACGGGCATAATTTTATCAACCAAATCTTTATCAAATGCACGATCTTGCGGTTGCGAAACATAACGCAAAAAATACCACGAACTTTCAAAAAAAGTATCAAAAGTATCGGTTTCGCGGATCGCCTTTAGAACCTTGCCATCAGCATCTTGATAAGTGGTATATTTCCAAGTTGGATGATTTTCAAGCGGATTGCCGGCTCCGGTAAACTCAACATCTGTTGGCAATTCAACTGGAAGTTGGTTTTGTGGCACTTTAACCGCTCGACCGTCTTCCAAATATAAAATTGGAATTGGACAACCCCAATAGCGTTGACGCGAAACGCCCCAATCGCGAAGGCGATAATTGATTTTTTTTTCGGCAATTTTTTGGCTTGATAAAATTTCAAAAACTTTTTCTTTAGCACTCTTGGAGTCAAGTCCATCAAGCATCGATGAATTAATCATAATTCCATCTTCTAAATAAGGTAATTCAACTTTTTCATAATTTTTCGGAGCAACAACTTGCGTAATTTTTAAATCATATTTTTGTGCAAATTCAAAATCGCGTTCATCGTGGGCGGGGCACGCAAATATTGCTCCCTCACCATATTCCATCAACACAAAATTAGCGATAAAAACATCGAGTTTTATATTTTTATCCAAAGGATGAAAAACTTCCAAACCCGTTCTAATGCCCTTCTTTTCTTGCTTCTCGAGGGTTTGTTCATCAACAGAATTTTTACTACATTCTTCAATAAAATTTTTAATTTCAATATTATTTTGCGCTAATTCAAGTGCAATTGGATGATGCGGAGAAATGGCTAAAAATGAGGCTCCGAACAGGGTGTCACCACGAGTTGTATAAATTTTTATAAATTGATTTTGTGATTTTTTTTCACAAATTTCAAAATCAATTAACAAACCTTCGCTTTTACCAATCCACTTTTCTTGCATCGCCAAAACTCTTTCGTCCCAACCTTTGAGATTCTTTAATTCTTGCAATAATTCTTCGGAAAATTCAGAAACTTTTAAAAACCATTGTTTAAGTTTTTTCTTTTCAACTAAAGCGCCACTGCGCCAGCCTCTGCCATCAATCACTTGCTCATTCGCCAACACAGTTTTATCAATCGGATCCCAATTAACGAAAGATTCTTTTTGATAAGCCAATCCGGCATCGAGAAAATCACCAAAAATCTTTTGTTCGTGCTTATAATATTCTGGTAAACAAGTAATTACTTCGCGCTCCCAATCCAGCGACAAGCCAATTGATTTCAACTCTTGACGCATATTTTCAATATTTGCTAAAGTCCATTTTTCAGGATGAACTTTATGTTGCAAAGCGGCGTTTTCGGCGGGTAATCCGAAGGCATCGAAGCCCATCGGATGAAGCACATTAAAGCCACAATTTTTTTTATATCGAGCGACGACATCGCCAATTGTATAATTACGCAAATGCCCCATGTGAATTTTTCCAGATGGATAAGGAAACATCTCAAGAACATAGTATTTCTGAGCCTCAGCAAGCGGATTAAATTTAAAAATATTTTGCTCATCCCAAATTTTTTGCCACTTTTTTTCGCTTAATTTATGATTGTAATTTGTAATTTCTTGTTGCATTTTTTTTAAATTTATTTTTAAACTATTTTTAATATTTCTTGTGAAATTTTATAAAAACTTGTGGTAATTTCATTATTTATTTTATTTTTAAAAAAACTTATAATGAAAGGAATTTTTTCTTCACAAGCCTTTGATATTTCAGGCTCAATCGCAATTTCTCCCAAAAAATTTATATTCATTTCTTGAGCAATTTTTTTAGCACCATCTTCGCCAAAAATATATTTTTTTTCATCCTTAATTTTTAAATAAGACATATTTTGAATCAAACCCAAAATCGGCACATTTAATTTTCTAAAACAATCGATGGACTTAACAACATCAATCACCGCAATGCTTTGCGGAGTTGATACCAAAACCACTCCCGCAATCGGAAATTTTTCCGCCATGCTTAAATAAACATCGCCGGTTCCCGGAGGCATATCGACAATCATAACATCAACTTTTTTGTTATCAGATTGCCAATCTACCGCACGAATTAATTGATATAAAATCTTGGTAACCATCGGTCCACGCCATATTCCAGCTTGATTGGCATCAACCAAATTAGCAATCGAAATTATTTTCAAACCATATTTTAAAATTGGTTGTAAAAGATTATTTTTAAGTTCTGGCTTGTCTTTCAAATCAAGCAAATGAGCGATTGAAGGACCGTAAATATCGGCATCAACCAAGGCAACATTTTTACCACTTTGTGCCATCGATATTGCTAAATTGCAAGCGAGGGTTGATTTGCCAACCCCACCTTTTGCCGAAGCGACTAAAATAATTTTCTCAACCCCAACTACATTTGGAATTTTATCGATAAAATCTTTTAAGGTTTTATTATCTTGTTTTAACATCTAAAAATTTTAATTGAAATTGTTATTGAACATAGTTAATATGACCAAAACAATTAATAATTTCAAATATTTTTTTCGATGCTAAGGTTATTTTTCACAAGTTTAAAAAACTCTAATGGGTCGGGCGGTCCTTGGGGTCCATGGGGTCAACAAGGTAATGGCTCTAACAATGGCGAGTCAAACAATAACAAAAAAAACAAAGAAGATTCTCAAGAAAAATCTTCTAAAAATCCTTTTGGCAACAATCAAAACAACAACAAAAAACCTGATTACGAAGATATTTTTACTAAATTTTTTAAAATTCTTAATCAAAAAATTAAAGATTTTAGCAAAAATGCCAAAAATCAAGAAAATCCAACTAAATCAAACATCGGCCTAGTTTTTTTAGTCGTAATTTTAGTTTATTTAAGTTTTGGTTTTTATAAAGTTGATCCCGATGAAAATGCTACAACTCTTTATTTTGGCAAGTTCTATAAAATTACCGGTCCCGGCTTGAATTACCATGTTCCCTTTCCTTTTGGCCAAGTAATCAAAAAAAGCGTTACTAATGTTAACACCGAAGAATTTGGTTTCTCCTCTAACAAAAAATCGCGCGACGGCGATGAGCGAAACTTCAACGCCGAAAGCTTGATGTTGACGGGAGATGAAAATATTGTTGATATTCAATTTCAAGTTCAATGGCAAATTTCTGATATTCGCGATTATGTTTTTAATATCGCCGAACCCAATCAATCAATTCGCAAATCAGCCGAAAGTGCCATGCGTGAAATCATCGCTCGCACTCCAATTGCTCAAGCTTTATCCGATGGTAAAATGCAAATTGAACAAGATGTTAAAACTCTTCTTCAAGAAGTTTTAGATTCTTATAAATCTGGAATTCGAGTTGTATTAGTGCAATTGCGTCGAGTTGATCCGCCTGAACAAGTAATTGCAGCATTTCGCGATGTCCAAACCGCCAAAGCCGATAAAGAAAAAGAAATTAACGAATCTCAAGCCTTTGCTAACGATATAATCCCTAGGGCCCGAGGCACGGCTTCGCAAATGAAAGAAGAAGCGGAAGCTTATTCTAAACAAGTTGTCGCCAACGCTCAAGGTGAGGCTTCGCGTTTCTTGGCAGTTTATAATGAATATTCCAAAGCTAAACAAGTTACCAAACGCCGTATTTATCTCGAAACTATGGAGAAAATTTATGGCGATGCCGATAAAATTTATATCGATAAAAGTGCCGGCAAATCAGGCGTAATGCCTTATTTCCCATTAAACGACATCAATAACAAAAGCGTTAAACCAGTAAGCAATTAAAATTATGAATAAATCTACAAAAAAAATTTTAATAAT
>CAJBXX010000173.1 GCA_903959715.1 uncultured Alphaproteobacteria bacterium
TAAATGCGGATTAATTCACTATCAATTTGAAACGATACATCCCTTCTGCGACGGCAACGGAAGAACGGGCAGGATGTTAATAATTTTATATTTAATACAAAAAAATATTTTAAATTCGCCAATTTTATATCTCAGTTTATACTTTAAACAAAATAGAAATGATTATTATCACTATTTATCAACAGCCAGTAAGGATGGCGACATTAACTCTTGGATAAAATTCTTTTTGTGCGGAATTATTGCTGTTTCAACGCAAGTTATCGAAACTACTAAAGCCATTATAAAATTACAAAAAAATGATATTGAAAAAACCGCTTCAATCAATAATGGCGAGGCTATAATTGAATATTTAATGCGTAATCCATTGATTGAAACAAAAGATTTACAAATTCATTTAAAAATCTCCTACAACACTACAAACACAATTATTCAGAAGCTTTTGTCTTTAAAAATTTTGGAGCAAAAATCCTGCGGAACACGCAATAAAAAATACATTTATAAAAAATATATAAAAATTTTAGAACGCGGTTGCGAAAATTTTAATTAAGATTTTCAAGTTGCAATAAAATTTATAGATTTTATTATCGATTTTTTAAAAAATAAGCACCGCTAAAATAACTTTAATTTAAATTATAATGAAACTCACAATAATTGGCACGGGCTATGTCGGACTTACCTCGGCTCTGTGTTTTGCAAATGCTGGACATGACATAATTTGCATCGATAAGGATGAAAATAAAATCAATTCTTTAAAAAATAAAATTCCCACAATTTACGAAAAAGGTTTGTTGGAAATGTTGATTTCCGCGGTCGATAATAAAAAAATCGAATTTTCTTCTGACCTCGCAAAAGGCGTAAAATCTAGCCAAGCCATCATTTTGGCGGTCGGCACCCCACAAGATGAAGCTTCGGGAAAAGCTGATTTATCTTACATTTATTCAGCGTCAAAAGAGGCGTCAAAATATGTCGATGAATATAAAATTTTTATTACCAAATCCACTGTCCCCGTAGGCACCAATCACGAAATAAAAAAAATTATTGAAGAAAATTGTGGCATAAAAATCGATGTCGCTTCCAATCCAGAATTCATGCGCGAAGGCTTCGCTCTCGATGATTTCATGAAGCCCGATCGCATAGTAATTGGTGTTGAAAATGATAAATCGCAAAAAATTTTAGAAGAAATTTATCAACCGTGGATTGATAAAAATTTTCCAGTTTTATTTACCGACATTAACACCGCCGAGCTTATCAAATATGCCTCAAACGCCTTTTTGATGACCAAAGTTGCTTTCATTAATGAAATCGAAAATTTGTCGACAAAAATTGGTGCCAATATCAAAGATTTAACTAAAGCCATGGGGCTTGATCATCGCATTGGATCGGCATTTTTGAACCCTGGTCCCGGCATCGGCGGATCATGCTTTCCCAAAGATTCAATGGCATTAAATCACATCGCCAAAAATCATGAAATTGAGCTATCAATTCTTGAACAAGTAATCGCCAGCAATAATCAACGCTTCAAAGATTCGGCACAAAAAATTCAAGATTTTTGCAAGAAAAATAATAGCAAAAAAATTGCGATTTTGGGCTTGGCTTTCAAGGCTGGAACCGATGATGTCCGCATGAGTCCTGCCATCGAAATTATCAAATATTTGCTCGCCGATAATTTTGAAATTTACGCTTTTGACCCGCACGGAATTGAAAATTCTAAAAAAATTTTTGGTGCTAAAATTAATTATTGCGCAAGTCTTCAAGAATGTTTTAATTCAGCCGATGAAGTCGCGATTTTAACCGAGTGGGATGAATTTAAAAATATCAAAAATTTTACTAATTTTAACGAAAAAAATATTATCGATTTGCGTTATATTTTGTAAAAAAAATAAGTTTTTTTACATCAATTTTTCACCAAAAAATAAAATTGATAAAATTATTAAACTCATTAACATTAATTCAAAATTTTTTAAAAAAATTAAATTAAATTATGGAAATTTTACTCACCCCATTTGCTGGATTAAAAATCGTTCAACTCAAGATTTATCACGATAATCGTGGTTTTTTTGTCGAAAGATTTAACAAAAAATTATTTCAAGATTTAGATTTGCCGGTTGATTATTTTCAAGATAATCATTCTTTGTCGGCGCCCAGCGTAATTCGCGGATTGCATTTTCAAAATAATCCGTCGCAAGCCAAATTAGTCGGCTGTTTGCGTGGCAAAATTCTCGATGTAGCGGTTGATATTCGTAAAAATTCACCAACTTTTGGCAAATATTTTTCCATCGAATTAAGTGCTGAAAATGGCAAATTACTTTTCATCCCGGAAGGCTTCGCTCATGGCTTTGCCGTGCTTGGCGATGAACCAGCGGATGTGATGTATAAAGTTGATAATCAATTTTCTAAAGAAGGCGATGGTGGCATTCGCTTCAACGATCCTAATTTAAAAATCGATTGGCAAATCGCCAATCCAATCATTTCGGATAAGGATAAAAATTTGCCACTTTTTGCGGATTATTTAAAAAATCCTAAATTCTAAATTTAATTTTATGACCAATTCTAAAAATATTTTAGTGACGGGCGGATGCGGATTTATCGGCAGTTGCTTCGTTAAAAAACAAATCGCCAAAGGCAATTTTGTGCTAAATATCGATAAACTCACTTACGCCGGAAACCCCGCCAATGTTGAAGCCGTTGCCTCAAATCCAAATTATCGTTTCACCAAAGCCGACATTAACGAAACTTCCCTAATTCAAAATCTTTTAAATTATAATAAAATCGATTGGGTCGTTAATTTCGCTGCCGAAAGCCATGTTGATAATTCGATTTCCGGTCCCGGAATTTTTGTGCAAACCAATATCAACGGCACTTATTCAATGCTTCAAGCGTCACTAAATTATTATAAAAATTTATCGCCTGAAAAGAAAAATGATTTTCGTTTTTTACATGTTTCAACCGACGAAGTTTTTGGTTCTCTTCAAGAAAATGATGAACCTTTTAATGAAAATAGTCGCTATCAACCAAACTCGCCTTATTCGGCTTCCAAAGCCTCTTCAGACCATTTAGTTCGCGCTTGGCAAGAAACTTACAAATTGCCAACAATTATCACTAATTGTTCGAATAATTTTGGACCATTTCAACATCGCGAAAAATTAATTCCAACCATCATTCGCTCTTGTATCGAAGGCAAAGATATTCCAATTTACGGCAATGGCAAAAATATTCGCGATTGGATTTTCGTTGGCGATCATTGCGACGGCATCGAGCTAGCGTTGACAAGTGGCAAAAGCGATGAAACTTATTTATTCGGTGGCGAAAAAGAATTACAAAATATTGAAATCGCTCACAAAATTTGCGAAATTCTCGATAACATTAAACCAAAAACCGACGGCGCTTCTTACAAATCGCAAATTAAATTTGTGCAAGATCGCGCCGGGCATGATTTCCGTTATGCCATTAGCAATAAAAAATCATTTAAAGAACTCGGTTTCAAGCCTTCCAAATCATTTGACGACAGACTTCGCGAAACCGTAGAATTTTTTATAAATAA
>CAJBXX010000174.1 GCA_903959715.1 uncultured Alphaproteobacteria bacterium
CTAACCTCTCTTGAATCCGCTGTAGCACTGACGGGGCGCTCTTTGTGATCTAAAACTTTAAATTTAATTTTTGAATTTGATGGAAGCAAAGCGCCGTTCCATTTTCTTGGACGAAATGGACTAATTGGCGTTAATGCCAAAATTTTTGCTCCAAACGGAATTATTGGCCCACCCGCCGAAAGATTGTAAGCCGTGCTTCCCGCCGAAGTCGAAACCAAAATTCCATCCGCCATCAAAGAAGAAAGCCTTTCTTTATTATTAATTTCAATTTGAATTTTACTAGCTTGATTAGTTTGTCGCAAAAGTGCAACTTCGTTAATTGCAATGTGTGAATGCTTGATATTATTGATGTCGGTCGCAATCATTTTAAGTGGATTTAACGCCGAAATTTCAGATTTATTAATAATTTCAATTAAATCATTTTCATCAAAAGAATTCATGAGAAAGCCCACCGTTCCACAATTTATACCGTAAATCGGAGTTGTAAAATTTTTAATTTCATGAAGAAGATGAAGCATTAATCCATCTCCGCCAATTGCAATAATTAAATCAAAATCATCAATATTTTGATGATTAAATGTCAAATCTTGAAAGCCATATTTTTTAATCAAAAAATCTTTTTTTTGATAAGCTAAATCATTGTTTTTGGCAGCAATTACGCAAATTTTTTTAAACATTTTTATTTCGATAAATTTCGTTAAGCGCGATGGCCGTTGCCACCGACACATTAAGGCTTTCAACCTCTTTATTGGTATCAATTCTAACCAACAAATCGCAATTTTTTTTGACCAAATTGCGTATTCCCATACCTTCTGAACCAACCACTAAAACAATATTTTTATATTCTGCAATTTTTTTCTCATTTTCAACGCCCTCGCCTGCTAAACCGATACACCAATAACCAATTTTTTTTAATTTTTCCATTAAGTTATTGATATTAACCGCTACAAAAATTTCAGCAAAATCAATATTTCCAGCCGAAGCCTTGATTAGAGAAGGAGTTTCTTTGGCAGAATTAAATTCACAAAAAACTATTTTTTTAAAATTGAAAGCAATGGCACTGCGAATAATGGCGCCAACATTTTGCGGATCGGTGATTTGATCAAGAATAAGAATGTCGGGAAGTTGATTTTTATCTTCGATTAGATTTAACTCCTCAAGCAAATCAAATTGTGTTTTAAATTCAAGTTTTGAGGCTTTAATTGCAATTCCTTGATGTACAAAATCTTTATTAAAAATATTTTGAAAAAAAATATTTTCAGTGATTTTAACAATTCTTTCTAAATGTTGAAGAGAGTTTTTAAGAAAAAAAGATTTTAAATCTTCGAGATTATTTTTGTTTATAACTATTTCGGAGATTTTGCGTTTTTGATTTTTTAAAGCTAAGAAGCAGGGATTTTTACCGCCTATCCAAATATAGTCTTTCTCGCTTTCATTGTGATCGCGAGAAAGATTATTTGTTTTATAATTTTTGTTCTTGCTCTGCTGGTTGGAGCTCTGGTTGCTGTTCTGATTCTTTTGCATTTTCTTGCTCTGGAACCTCTGGTTGAGCTGTTTCTTCATTTTTATTTTGCTCCGTGTTTTGATTTTTATCTTCAGAATTATTTAATTCTTTGTCGCTAGAAGTTGAATCTTTAACAGCTTCTTCAGCCTCTCTCTTTAAAAGAATTTTAACTTTATAATCTTTGATAAATTTGCCATTTATTTTTTCGATTTCTTCAATTTTAATTAAATGACGAATATACTCTTTGGCAGATTCAAACTCGATTGGTTTAGTTTTTTTAACATCATGAAATTTAACTATGTACCAATCTTCTCCAGATTGAAATGGAGCGGAAACTTCATCTTTTTTAAGATTTTTTAAATTGTCTAAAATATCTTTTGATAATGAAGATTCTTTAAGATAATCAAGCTCTCCGCCATTAGCCGAAGATTGAACATCTATCGAGTATTTTTTTGCACCATCAACAAATTTTAAAGGCTTTTTTGGAGCTTTCAATTCTTTGTAAATATTTTGTGCTTTAGCTTGTTCTTTGACAACGATTTGAGAATATTTATATTCATTTTTATTCTCAATTTCAGAATTCATTTCGTTGAATTTTTCAACAATTTTTTGATCAGTTATTGAATCTTTTAAAGCGTTGTTCAAGTAGGCTTGACGGATTGTTGAAGTTTTAAAATTTTCAATTAAATCTTTAACTTCCGAAGAGTTTTCTAATCCTAATCTTTTTGCTTCTGTTACGATTTTTTTATCAAGAAAAATTTCTCTGCAAAACAACTCCAAAACCTTGTCCGATAATTTTTCAAATGAAATTTTAGAATTCTGATTATTAGCAAAAACTTCTTGAAGTTTTTTTTCAATATCAGATTTGTAAATATTTTCATCGCCTATTTGAGCGACAATTATGTCGTTGGCTTTTTTGGTTAAAAATTGTTTTGATATTGCAAACGCAAAACCCGCCAATAAAGTTAATACAACGAGAATTTTTATTGGGCTTTTTCTTTTTTTTGAATAAAGTTTCATATTCTTAAATTTGAGATTATATAATTTGGAAATATTTTATAATTATTGCAAATTTTGTTTAGTTTTTCATCTTCAGCGCTCTGCCAAAATTTTATTCCCAAATCCTTGGAAAGAATTCCGCCAGTTACTAAGATGCTATCAATTTTAGAGTCGCTAGCTCCTTTAATATCAGTTTCTAAACCGTCACCAATCGCTATTACTTTTTTTTCATTTGGCATTAAAAATTTTTCTAAAACCATTTGATAAACCTTGGAAAAAGGTTTGCCATAATAAAGAACGGTTCCGCCGATTTTTTGATATTCAAGTGCTAAAGCTCCGGCGCAAATCATTTCGACACCATTTTGTTTTACAACAATTAAATCTGGATTTACACAAAGCATCGGCAGTTTAAATTCATTCGCTTGAATTGCAAGAGGTAATTTTTCAGATATTTTAGAATGCTCGCCATCAAATCCTGTCGTGATTGCAAAGTCAGCTTTAGAAGGATTTTCAACTCTGTTATAATCAAGTCCGTCAAGCAAATCCAGATCTTTTGAAGGTCCAATATAAAAATAATTTTTACCAAAATTGGCAAAATTATTTTTTTGATTTTTAGCTAAATCAAGATAGCTTGATTCGCCGGAGGTCAAAATAAATTCGTATAAATCTTTAGTTATTCCAAAATCATTTAGAGTCTTTTCAACTTTTGAAGCTCTTCTTGGGGCATTTGATAAAAAACAAATTTTTTTACCAATTTTATTGAGATATTTAAAGGTTTCCAATGCTTGGGGGTAAAGGCTTGATCCATCATGCACCACCCCCCAAACATCGAATATAAAGTAGTCGTATTTTTCTACAATTTCAGCAATACCATCTATATGTTTCATGAAACTATTTGGTCATATTTTTTGCCATTTTAGCAAAAGATTTCATGGCACTTTTAGAGTATTTCATTTTAACCATATCGCCAATTCTAAGGACGCCTTCTTGTTTTTTATCGTCAAGAATTATCCAACAATTTTTTGGATCAATTTTATCAGATATGATTCCTGTTCCAATAACCCTTCTTTCAACTTCAGACTTACCGCTAATAGAATTTTCAACTTCATATTGACCAATTAACTCAAATTTATCACCATGCTTCACACCATCTTCCGATCCAAGATTAACTTTAAAAATTGCTTTGCCATCGAAAGTTCTTTTTTCAAGAATGAATCCGCGTTTAGCAAAAGCATTTCTGATCGCAGATTCAGCCTCGTCAACCGCATCAGCCCCTGCTTCGCGAACCAAACCATCATCTCTTTGCAATCCGCCTTCTTGAGTTCCACCAACTTGGATTCCGCCCAAGCTAAATCCGCCATCTTGTTGAACATTTTCAGTTCTAACTGATTTGCCATCTAATTCAATGGTATCAATAACCGCCAAAGATGGAAGTTCGTAAATTTTAATATTTCCGACAACTTGTGCATTATAAACAAATTTAGGAGGAATTGAAATCACATCACCAGTTTTTGGATTTATGTAAGTGCTTCCAGAAACATATTTATTAGAAAAATTTGCGTTAGCAATTGAGCCCGAAACAGCATAATCCGCAACTTTTGGACCTTTGTAAGATCCGGTTTTATTCATTTCAGAAAGTTGCACTTCTTTTTGCAATTTTTCAGTTGCTTTGCGATCAACTAATTCTGCCAATTTATATTTTGATAAAATGCTTTCCATGCTTGTTGCAACCGATTTGCCAAGATTAGATTGCTTGGCAACCTCAATTTCACTTTCTTCAAAATCAAAAATAGCCACTTTTAATAATTTATTTTCAAGAGTTTTTTCATCCGGCATGAAATCACTTTTTGAAATAAATTGCTTTTGATATTTATCAAAATTTTTAATGGTTGGGGTGCAAGAAGCGAAGAGGAGTAAGATTGCTAAAATTTTTAATTTCATAATTTTTATTTTTTAATATTATTAAATTCAAAATACTTTGAATTATTTTAGTTTAAAATTCCTAGAATTTTTAAAATTCCGTCTTTTTGAATTTGCTCTTCCAAGGCTTTAATTGCAGCCTTAGTTGATTCAGATTCATTGATGGTAGAATTGCCCGTAACCTCAACATTATTGCTTGCTACGATTTTACTTTGTGATGAATTTTCAAAATCGACATTCAATTTAGTAATGTGAGAACCATAAATAAAATTATGAGTTGAATCATATTTGGCACCAATAACTATTTGATTGGGATCAGATTTATCAAGGCTTTTAGCGATTTTCAATTTTTCTTTATTTAAAGCACTGCGTAAAATTTGCACCAAATCTTTTGGAGTCGATGAGTCAAAGAAAAATTCAATCGATGATGATGATTTTTCAAATTCATTTTGATATTTAGCAATTAGAGATAAAATCGCTTTCATGTCTATTTCTTCTTGAGCTCCAGCGAGAATTCTTGCTTTCAAATCAAGTTCTTTGCATAAATCTAAGATTTTGATTAGACTAGTTCTTCTTTGAATTGGATTGGCTTGCAAAGAGTTTTTATCAAGATCATTAATCTTTTTTTGCACAAACTCGACGCGTTCTTTTTGTTCTTGGATGAAAGGATCTCTCTCAACAGAAACTTCGACATAAAATTTTTTATCAACTTGCTCACTCTTGGAAACTTCATATCCCGAAAAGCTGATTTTTTCAATGGATTGACGCACCTTTTGACGCATTTCTTCATTGTAACTATTTTGATTTTCTTCTTTGATTAATTCAGATTCAGCAGAAATTGAAACCATCAATCTGCCCGCAGTATCAGCTAAAGCACTTTTAGTTGCTTCTTCAAGAGTAAAGCCCTCGGCAACCCCATAAATCTTATCTATATTATTGGCGCGTGGCTTTATAAACCAAGAAGGAAGATCATTTGATTTTGCAAAAGAAATTTCTGCAAAAAATGATAAAGATAAAAAAATGAAAAATAGTTTTTGAATTTTCTTAGTCATTGAGATCTTTTAAAATTTTGTTAGAACCAGATTGAACATTGTCAATTCTAGAGGATGCTGATGATGATTTTTGGGTTGATTCATAATCGCTGTTATTAGGCGAAGAACATGATGCGAGTAAAAATAGAATTGGGAATATAATTTTTTTCATATTTTGTTTTGTGGCATTATAATTTCTCTCTCACTTTTAAAATTTTCAAAGTGAGAGAGAATAATTTTGATTTTATTAGTTAGTTTTTTTAGCTTCTTCTTTAGTTTCCAACGGGAGAGCTGGAATATTGCCTCTTTCTTTTTCGAGTTCATCGAATAAATCTTTAGTTGCAGCTTGAGATTTATCTATGCTATCTCTGCTCAAATTAGATTTTTTCAATTTTTCTTCGTAATCTTTTTGGCTGTTTTTCAAGAATTTGCTGTAATCTTGATCGTCAATCATCATGTGAACATAAAGAGTGCCGTCTTGAGATTTAAACATGTGAATTCTTCTAGCGCCAGATAATGGAAGATTTTTAACGACCTCTTTGCTAGCTTGAGCGAAGAACTCTTCAACATCATCAGCATCATTTACTTTACCAGATCTTAAAGCGTTTTTAGTAACTCTCGAAACTTCTGATTGAATAGTTGCAGCGATATTTGCTTTAGCGTCAAGTTCAGCTTTTGGAAGTTGGACGGTGATTCCCGCTCTTGATGGGCTAGCGATACCGACCGCAGCAACACCATCTTTAATTTTTGGATCAAGAACCCACTCTGGCAAATCTCCTAAATCATTTCCGCTGGCTTTTTTAACTTCCTTTGGAGCGCAAGAAAAAACAAGCGACAAAGCAACAATAAAATTTGATAGTAATAAAGTTTTTTTCATAATTTTTTTGATAATTAATATTTAATATTGGTTTAATTATTAGA
>CAJBXX010000175.1 GCA_903959715.1 uncultured Alphaproteobacteria bacterium
AGGATCATCACGATCACCGCTACCGCGACGATCTCTGTCGCCACCTCTTCTGTCATCGCTTCCACGACGATCATCGCCACTTCTACGATCGTCACGACGATCTCTGTCGCCACCTCTTCTTTCGCGACGATCATCTCCGCCTCTTTCACCACGACTATCATCGCCACGAGGAGAAAACTCACGCTCATCGACCATGCTAGGTTTGTTAGCGATTTTGTCGGAAATATCTTCGCCGGTAGTTTGATCAACGCATCTGTAACTTAATTTAGGACGACCTTTTTTATCGAACCCAATTACTTTAACTTTTACAACGTCACCTTCATTAATAACATCTTCAACGAAATCAACACGATATTCAGCGAGTTCAGAAATATGAACAAAACCATCGCGATTATTCGAGATGCTGATGAAAGCTCCGGCATCAATAACTTTAACAACTGGACCTTCGTAAATATCGCCAATTTCTGGTTCAAAAGTGATTTCTTGAATCATGCTAATAGCTTTTTTAATGCAATCCGCGCTGTTTGAAGAAATTTTAACAATTCCACTATCTTCAATATCAACTGCCGCTCCCGAAACTGCGCAAATTTCTTTAATTACCGCCCCTCTTGAGCCGATAACTTCACGAATTTTCTTTTGAGCGATATTAATAATTTCGATTTTTGGAACATTGTTATTAAGCTCAGTTCTAGGAGCCGACATAACTGCGTCCATTTTATCAAGAATATGAATTCTACCTTCAAGAGCTTGATGTAAAGCTTTTTCCATGATTTCAGCCGTGATACCATTAATTTTGATATCCATTTGAAGTGCGGTAATTCCAGTTCTTGAGCCTGCCACTTTGAAATCCATGTCGCCGAGATGATCCTCGTCGCCCATTATATCAGAAAGGATGACGTAATTTTCACCTTCTTTGATTAATCCCATGGCGATTCCTGAAATCGAAGATTTGATTGGAACCCCAGAATCCATTAAAGCTAAAGAAGCTCCACAAACTGTAGCCATTGAAGAAGAACCGTTTGATTCGGTTATTTCAGAAACGATACGAGTTGTGTAAGAAAATTTTTCGGCAGTTGGGTAAACTGGATTGATCGCTCTCCATGCAAGTTTGCCATGACCAATTTCACGACGTCCCGGTGATCTTAATTGACCAACTTCACCAACTGAATATGGCGGGAAATTATAATGAAGCATGAAAGATTCTTCCGCCATTACTGAATCTAAATTTTCAATAAGCTGTTTATCTTTGCCACCAGCTCCTAGCGTTGAAACAACCAAGGCCTGAGTTTCGCCACGAGTGAATAATGCCGAACCGTGAACTTGTGGTAATACGCCGACTTCAATTTCAATTTGTCTAATTTGATTAGTCTTACGACCATCGATTCTTAGACCATTTTTTAAAATATCGTTACGAACAATTTCTTGTGATAAAATTTTAAAAATTGCTTTGATTTTATTATCGTCAATTCCTTGATCAGCATTAACAAATTTTTCTTTGATATCGCTTAAAATTTTTTCAAGATCTCCAGCACGAGCTTGTTTTTCAAGTTTTTTGTAAGCTTTAATTAAACGATCGCCAATAAAAGTTGTGATATTATTTTTTAAAGCATCGTTATTTTCTTTTACCACGATCATTTTTGGTTTTCCAGAATCAGCTTTAAATTCTTCGATCATGTTTATTACAGCTTGGAAAGCTTGATGTCCAAAATTTACCGCATCCAACATTTTTTGCTCGGATAATTCTTTGGCTTCAGATTCAACCATCAAAACCGATGTTTTAGTGCCGGCAACGATTAAATCAAGAGTGCTATTTTTTAATTCTTCATTGCTTGGATTTAAAACAAATTCATCATTAATTAATCCGACTCTAGAACCCGCAACCACCATTTCAAATGGGGCTTCTGAAATCGATAAAGCCGCTGAAGCACCAATTAAAGCTGGGATATCCGGATTGCAAGTTGGATCATAAGATAAAACTGTACAAACAACATTAACTTCATTATAAAAATTAGCTGGAAACATTGGACGAATTGGACGGTCAATCAAGCGGGCAACTAGAGTTGCAACATCTGATGGCTTAGTTTCTCTTTTAAAAAAACCACCTGGAATTTTACCGGCAGCATATGATTTTTCTAAATAATTTACGGTGAGCGGAAAAAAATCTGCTCCTTCGGCAACTTTTGTAGCAATTGTTACCGCACATAGAATCGTTGTATTGCCATATTTCACAATTACTGATCCGTTTGCTTGTCTTGCTATTTTTCCTGTTTCGATTGATAAGGTTTTACCATTCCAATTGATTTCTTTTTTTACAACATTGAACATATTTTCATCTTTTAAGTTTTTGGGGATTCGTGAATTAATCTCTTAATCTCACTTTTATGCAACATAAATTAGTTTTATTTAGAATTATTTTGAGAAATAAATTTAACAAAAAAATTCTAAATAATTTTTCAAAAAAATATCAAATTTTATACTATTTTCTAACATCAATTTTTTTGATAAGATCTTCGTATCGTTGATTTGATATATTTTTTAGGTAATCAAGAAGTCTTCTTCTTTTGCCAACCAAAATAAGGAGACCTCTTCTAGAAGAGTGATCTTTTTTGTGAATTTTTAAATGCTCTGTTAAATTGTCAATTTTTTTAGTGATTACTGCACATTGAACTTCAGTTGAACCGCTGTCGTTTTTTCCTTGAGCGAATTCGCTAATTACTTGTTTTTTAGTTTTTTTATCGAACAACATTTTTAAATTAATTATGCTTGAAATTTTAATTCAATCGGGTTGGTATTTACGACTAATTTTTATTTGAAAATTTTATTTTAGACTTATTTTTAATCAAAATCGCTAGAAACTTTCAACCCGTAGGTTATAAAGATTTTTAATTTACAATTTTATCTAAAAATTATTTTGCTATATTTCTATTTTCAAATCAAAATTGGCATATAACTCAAATCATCTTTTTGCAATTTTATATCTCATGCAAAGCCAGAAGCGAGCCATCTTTATTAGATTGTCCAAAATTAACAATATTTTTTAATTCGTCAAGAGAAATTGTTTTATCAATTAAAAATTGTCCAACATTTTTTCTTTTTAGAGCTCCGACATATCCACAAATATTATTTTTTTTGCAAATATCTCGAGCTAAACTTCTCACATAAGTTCCCTTCGAACATTCGATTTCCATTTCGCAATAATCGGGAAAATAATTTAAAATTTTTATCGAATAAATTTCTATTTCTCTAATTGGCATTTCGACTTCTAGTCCTTTTCGAGCCAAGTTGTAAGACCTTTCACCATTAATTTTTATAGCCGAAAATTTTGAAGGCTGTTGCTTTATTTTGCCGATAAAATGTGGAATGTTTTTAGCAAAATCTGCCAATGAAATTCTATTTTTATTAATTTCGATAACTTTTCCTGTAATATCATCACTATCCCTAAATTCTCCAAATATTATAGTGAAATAATATTTTTTTTTAAAATCCATAATTTTTGATGATTGTTTAGTGGATTTATTAATTGCTATTGGCAAAACTCCTGTGGCAAATGGGTCAAGGGTTCCGCCATGTCCAACTTTTTTGGCTTTAATTATTTTTTTTATAATTTTTACGGCGAAGGCTGAGGAAATATCTTTTGGTTTATCGAGGTTTATCCAATAATTTTCACAAGAAAAATCAAAATTATTTTGAGCAAAAATGCTAGAAATTTTTGTCATTTAGACTACACGGCGTTGGCACCAGAGACTATATCGATAAGTTCTCTAGTGATATTGGCTTGACGAGTACGATTATAAACTAATGTTAGATTTTTAATCATTTTGCCCGCGTTATTACTAGCCGATTCCATCGCTGACATTCTTGCACCTTGTTCCGAAGCGCTATTTTCAAGAAGTTGATTATAAATTTGAATTGCAATATTTTTTGGCAATAATTCATTTAAAACAGCCTCTTCACTTGGCTCATAATTCATTGGCGACTCAAGATTTACTAGGCTAGAATTAAAATTTATTGGTGCAGGAATAATTTGATTACAAATTTGTTCTTGAGAAATTACTGATTTAAATTTGCTATAAATGACTTCACAAACATCGAATTGATTGTCTTCAAACATTTCAATAACTTTAGTACTCAAACCTTTTGCAACATCAAAATTAATTACATTTCTAAAAATGCCATTGATATTTTCAACTATTTTATTGCCATAAATTGGACGCAATTGTTCAAAAGCTTTTCTTCCAACGCACATTATTTTTACTTCACGACCCTGAGCAATTAGTTCATTAATTTTATTTTTAGTAAATTTAACAGTAGCACTATTTAAGCCACCGCAAAGCCCTCGATCAGAAGACAAAACAATGATTAAATGCTTTTCATTATTGCCTTTGCCAGTTAATAGTGGGAATTTTTCATTTAATTGACCTCGCACCGAAATGTTCGAGGCAAGACTTGATGTCATTTCGCGAATTTTTTCTGCAAATGGTCGTGATGCTTCGACTAAATTTCTAGCCTTTTTGAGTCGAGATGCCGCGACCATTTTCATGGCTTTTGTCATTTTTTGGGTTGACTTAACCGATTTTATTCTTGTTTTTAAAACTTTTAAATTTGCCATAAATTTTATTTAAAATGCCAAATTAAAAATTTGGCAAATTAGTCTCATCAAATTATTTTTTTTCATGCCTTAATTTGTCATTCAAGCCAACATGATCAATATGATTAGAAGGAGCATGATTTAAAAAAGTTGCAACGAAATCTTCAATTATTTTTTTAAGTTTTGATTCAATTTCATCGGTAATTTTTTGTTCTTTTTTAATTGAATCAAGAATTTCTGGAGCAGAATTTTTTAATTTTTGCAAGAAATCATTTTCAAATTTCACAACTTCTTTGGTTGGAACTTTATCAAGATAACCCTTAACCCCAGTGTAAATAGAGACAACCTGCTCTTCAAATCCCATTGGAGAATATTGATTTTGTTTTAAAAGTTCGGTAAGTTTACGACCTTTGTCGAGCAATTTTTGCGTTGCCGGATCAAGATCGGAACCGAATTGAGCGAAAGCTTCAAGCTCACGGAATTGCGCTAAATCAAGCTTGATGGTTCCTGCCACTTGTTTCATAGCTTTAGTTTGAGCCGCTGAACCAACACGAGATACTGATAATCCAACATTGACCGCTGGTTTTATACCCTTGTAAAATAATTCGGTTTCTAAAAATATTTGTCCATCGGTAATTGAAATTACATTAGTTGGAATATATGCAGAAACATCGCCGGCTTGTGTTTCAATAATAGGAAGAGCTGTTAAAGAACCGCCCCCCATTTCTTTCGACATTTTTGCAGCCCTTTCAAGTAAACGAGAGTGAATGTAAAAAACATCTCCTGGATAAGCTTCGCGTCCCGGTGGGCGACGAAGCAACAACGACATCTCGCGATAAGCAACCGCATGTTTACTTAAATCATCGTAAGCAACTAAGGCGTGCATGCCGTTATCGCGGAAAAATTCACCGATGGTACAACCGGTGTAAGGTGCAAAAAATTGCAGAGCCGCAGCCTCGGAAGCGGTTGCGGAAACCACAACCGAATATTTCATTGCACCCGCATCTTCAAGGGTTTTAACGATTTGCGCAACTGTTGACCTTTTTTGTCCGATGGCAACATAAATACAATAAAGCTTTTTACTTTCATCGCCTTCTGAGTGAGCTTTGGCTTGATTAATAAAAGTATCGAGAACGATTGCGGTTTTGCCAGTTTGACGATCGCCGATAATTAATTCTCTTTGACCACGACCAATTGGAATAAGACTATCGATTGCTTTAATTCCGGTTTGCATTGGCTCTGAAACTGATTGACGAGCAATGATTCCTGGTGCCTTAACTTCAACTCGACGATATTCAACATTTTGCAATGGACCTTTGCCATCAATTGGATTGCCAAGAGCATCCACAACCCTTCCAAGTAAAGCTTTGCCGACTGGAACTTCAACAATTTTACCAGTTCTTTTAACATTAGAACCTTCTTTGATTTTTTGCGAATCACCGAAAATTACGATACCAACATTGTCAGATTCAAGATTTAACGCCATTCCCTTGACGCCACAATCAAATTCAACAAGCTCACCAGCTTGAACATTGTCAAGACCGTAAACTTTAGCTATTCCATCGCCAACTTTTATTACTTCACCAACCTCTTTTAATTCGGCTGAAGAGTGAAAATTTTCGATAGTTTTTTGCAATATACTTGAAAATTCTTCAACTTTAAATTCCATATTTAGATTTCAATTTTTTTAATAGATTTATTTGAGATTTGCTATCGAGGCAACAATCTTTTTTTCAATTTTAAGAACAAAATTTCTAAATGCAACACCCGTTTTTTTAATTAATTGCGGATAAACATTCTTTTTTAATTTGCTCAATTTGATTTTTAAGAGTGGCATCAATAATTTTTGAACCAATTCTAATTTGCAAGCCACCCAAAATCTTTGAAGACAGAGTGTGCTTGATTAAAATTTTCTTATCAGGATAAGATTTTTCAAGTAATTTTTTAATATTTTCGACATTAATATCAATCGTTGACAAAACCTCAACTTCAAGAATTTTTTTATATTCATTAACCATGCGATTAAAATCTTCGTGAATTTCTGGAAAAAGATTTAGGCGACGATTTTTTACGATTGAAGCAAAAAAATTTGAAGTTAAATTGCCCAATTTAAAGCGCGATGTAACTTCGTTGATAATCTTGACCATATCATCTTTTGAAATGACGGGATTTTTGAGCTCATTGGCAAAATCATTGCTAAAATTTTTTCTGAACAATTCTAATTCATCAGCAACTTTATCAATTGAATTATTATTTTTTGATGCCAAAAATAAAGTTTTGGCGTATGTTCTTGCAATTACTGATATTCTAGGCATTTGTGAATAAAATTTTGGGTTTAAAATTATTAAAATATGCAAAATTATGAAAATTTGTCGCGAAAAATTTTAAGGCAAAAAAAATAAATTGCAACTCGTCAAAATAATAAATTATTAAATCATAATTTTTATTTTTTCAGACTCATGCCCTTTGAATCCAGAAGCAACCAAATAGGTTTCCGAAGAATCTTTTCTTGACGATTCTGGTTTAAAATATTTAACAGATAAAAAATTTTGCTGTAATAAATTTAATATTTCTTTTGAACTTCCGCCTTGAAAAATTTTACCAACAAAACAACCTTGATTTTTAAGAATTTTTTGCGATAGATTTAGTGCCTCTTCGAGAAGTCCAATTATCCGAAGATGATCAGTATTTTGGTCGCCCGTAGCATTTGCGGCCATATCGCTTAACACAATATCACATAAACCACTCGAATTATGCTTAATTTTTTTTAATTCATCGATAATTTTTTCAGAGGCATTTTCGCTTAAAAAATCAAGTTGCATAAAATTAACACCAACTATTGGCGAGATTGGCAATAAGTCGATTGCTACCACATTGCCCTCACCGACTTTACCTACGCAATACTGGCTCCAGCCTCCGGGAGCACAACCCAAATCAACGACGATTTTATGTTTTTTAAAAATTTTAAATTTTTCGTCAATCTCAATAATTTTAAAAGTTGCACGCGATCTCCAACCCTCATTTTTAGCACGCTCAACGAATTGATCATTCACTTGACGCAGTAGCCATTTTTTTGATGATTTAGAAAATCTTTTACTATGTTTTAATTGTTGAAATTTTTGAGGCATTGATAATTTATCTAATTTATTGAACGAGCTTTTTCGATCAACATAATTGGGATTCCGTCGATAATTTTGTAAGCTAAACTTGATTTATAACAAATTAATTCTTGATTTTTTTGATCATAAAATAATTCTCCTTTCGATTTTGGGCAACGCAAAATCTCTAATAATTTAGGATTAAAATTTTTATTCATAAAACTTGAATTTAATTTATTTTGTTCGATAGTTTATTAAAAAATTTTTAAAAAGTAAGTAATTTTATTTTGCGGGGCGTATTAATGTTGCGGTAGCGTCCAAAGCTGAGGTCTTGAGATCGCTGGTTCAAATCCAATCGCCTCGACCAAATTTAATATAATTTTTAATTCTAAAATAAAACTATGACAAAAAAAATTGTTGTTAAAAAAAAATTAACTAAAAATTTATCAAAAAAATCTTTGTTCGATTTATATGATTTTATGCCTCAGAAATCAGGTTTCTTAGGCGTTGAAGAAAAATATTTAAAATCGAATGACGATGCCAAAGTCATAGTTATTCCTTTTGGCTTAGAAAAATCGGTAAGTTATGGCGGTGGCACTAAAAATGGTCCGCAAGCCATCATCAAAGCCTCTCATCAAGCCGAACTTTTTGATGAAGAATTTTGGTGCGAACCTTTTCTTCAATACGGAGTCGCAACCATGAAGGCACCAAAAATAAATTACAATTCGGTGCCAAAATCTCTTGATCAACTTGAAAAAATCACGGCTGATGTGCTTGAGGCAAAAAAATTCCCATTAATTTTAGGTGGTGAACACTCAATAACGGCGGGCTCAATTCGTCCTTTCGTTCAAAAATATCAAGATTTAGCAATTTTACATTTTGATGCTCACGCCGATTTACGCGACGGTTATGATGGCGAACATTATTCTCACGCTTCGGCACTGCGTCGCGTTATGGATCATCCAATTTCAACTTTAATTTCTTGTGGAATTCGCAATATTTCGGCTTCGGAAATTCCTTATCTGGAAAGCAATTCGCATCGCATTAAAATGCACTTCGCCAAAGATAAACATTCTTGGGATTATAAAAAAATCGTTGAGCCCTTGAAAGGTCGCAATGTTTTTTTAACTTTTGATATTGATGGCTTTGACTCAGGAATCATGCAGGCTACGGGCACTCCCGAACCAGGTGGATTATTATGGTATGATGCCATAAATATTATTAAAGAAGCTTCCAAAATTTGTAATTTTGTTGGTGCCGATGTTGTCGAATTAGCTCCGGTGAAAACTTTACATTCTTGCGATTTTTTGACCGCCAAATTATGTTATAAAATTTTATCATTCGCTTTAGCAAAACCAAAAAAATGAAAGAAAAAAACAATAAATCAAGCATTATTAACGAGATAGAAATTCAGCGAGGTTCAAGGGTTCGCATCAATATTGACATGGGTCGAATGCATGATTTTACTGATTTAAAAATGCCGATTGAAGTCGTGAGCGGAGTTAAAGAAGGTCCAACACTTTTCGTATGCTCAACCATTCATGGCGACGAGATCAATGGCATTGAAATTGTGCGTCGGTTACTTGATTATGTTGAGATTGATAGAATATGTGGAACTCTCATCGCCATTCCCATTGTTAATATTTTTGGCTTCAATGACCATTCACGATATTTGCCTGATCGACGCGATTTAAATCGTTGTTTTCCCGGCATTAAAAACGGTTCTTTAGCATCGCAACTCGCATACAAATTCATGCAAGAAATTGTATTAAAATCCGATTACGGAATCGATATTCATAGCGGTTCTTTTCATCGCTCAAATTTTCCACAAGTTAGAGCCAACATTGATGATGAAAATAATTTTGAATTAGCAAAAGTTTTTAACGCACCCGCAATTATTAATTCTAATTTACGCGACGGATCGCTTAGAAGCGCAGGCACTCAAGCCAATATTCCAATAATTTTATATGAAGCTGGCGAGATTTTGCGTTTCGATGAAAATGCCATTGAGATTGGATTAAGTGGCATTTTAAATGTCATGGAAAAAATCGGCATGATTGAAAAGGCTCCAAAAAATGATGCCAAAAAAATATTTGTAGCTCTTTCAAGCTCTTGGCTTCGCGCCTCGCAAAGCGGAGTTTTTACTTCTTGTATAAAACTTGGTGATATGGTGCAAAAAGGACAAATTATCGGATCAATTTCTAATCCTTTTGGTGATAATAAAATTGAAATTCGCACAAATGAAGATGGTATGGTGATTGGTTTAACCATGATGCCTCTAGTCAATAAAGGCGATGCTTTATTTCATATCGCTTCGCAAAAAAATCAAATTTACGATGAGAAATTTTTGTTCAATGATAACAATAATTTAATTTTGGATTAATAATTTTAATCACAAATTTTATTAACTTTCCGTAGTGTAATTTGGCGATTCCGAAGTTATTGTAATTGAATGCGGATGCGATTCTTTCAAGCCAGAATTAGTAATTCTAACAAATTGACAATTTTTACGCATATCGTCAATATTAGCATTGCCCGTATAGCCCATTGCTGATTTCAATCCGCCAACCAATTGATGAATAACATCAACCACCGACCCTTTGTAAGGAACTCTTCCCTCAACACCTTCGGGCACTAATTTCATTTTATCAGCAACATCTTGTTGAAAATATCGATCGGCCGAACCGCGAGCCATAGCCCCAAGAGAGCCCATCCCGCGATAAACTTTGTAAGAACGCCCTTTAAATAAAACAATTTCTCCGGGAGTTTCTTCGGTTCCCGCTAATAAACCACCAAGCATTACCGCACTTGCTCCTCCGGCAATTGCTTTGGCTAAATCTCCAGAAAATCTAATGCCACCATCAGAAATAACCGGAAGCTTAACTTTATCGCAAAATTCCATAACATCGAGAAGTGCTGAAAATTGCGGAACGCCGACACCAGCGATTACTCGCGTTGTGCATATTGAACCCGGACCAATACCAACTTTAACACCATCAACGCCAACATCAAAAAGTGCTTTGGCGGCTTCTTTAGTGGCAATATTACCCGCAATAATTTCTTGTTTCGGATAAAGTCTTTTTAATTCTCTAACCGTTTCTATCACGCCCTTGGAGTGACCATGCGCGGTATCAACCACTAAAATATCGACATGTTCTTCGATTAAACTTTCTGCTCTTTTAATGCCATCTTTACCAACCGCGGTAGCCCCCGCGACCAGTAAGCGACCCTCTTTATCTTTAGAAGCAAATGGAAATTGTTTGGTTTTTTCTAAATCTTTACCCGTCATCAAACCTATGCAATTATTGTCGCCATCAACAATAATAATTCTCTCAATTTTATTTTTATGCAAAAGATTTTTGGCTTCGAGTTTACTAACGCCAAGTTTCGCGGTTATAAGATTTTCTTTGGTCATCAAATCTTTGACGAGTTGTTTTTTATCTTGAGCAAAACGAACATCGCGGTTTGTTAAAATTCCAACAAGTTTTTTTGAACCACTTTTAACGACAGGTATTCCCGAAATTCCATATTGCTTCATAAGATGAAGAGCATCACCGAGAGTTTCTTCAGGAGTTATGATAACGGGATTCACAACCATTCCCGATTCAAATTTTTTAACTCTTCTAATTTCTTCGGCCTGATCCTTTATCGATAAATTTTTGTGAATACAACCAATGCCACCGCTTTGAGCCATTGCGATTGCCAAACGACTTTCGGTAACGGTATCCATCGCCGCCGAAATTATTGGAATTTCAATTGAAATATTTTTGGTAATTTTGGTTCGAGTGCTGGTTTCACTGGGCAAAACCTCGGAATATAGAGGCTTGAGCAGAACATCATCAAAAGTTAAGGCCGGTGAAAAAGTTTCGATAATTTTGCGATTATTTGGCATAACTTTGCTACTTAAATTTAATTTTAATTCTTGTTTAATAAATCAAAAAACCTAAAAATTAGTAAATGTTTTGAAATAAAAATTGTAGCAATAAATTATCGATTAAAAAAAATTAAAACTCAATCTGAATTTAACAATAAAAGAAATTATGGCATCTCACATTGAAAAACTTTGTTTAGAAAAAAATATAAAACTAACCGAAAATAGAAAAATTATTGCCAAAGTTATATCCAAAAGCACCGACCACCCTGATGTTGAAGAAGTTTATCATCGTGCCTCAAAAATTAATAATAAAATTGGAATTGCCACGGTTTATCGCACCGTAAAAATGCTTGAGGAATCTGGAATTATAGCCAAGCACGACTTCTTAAACAAGGGGCGCGCCCGTTATGAATTTCTTGAAAATGACGATCATCACGACCATTTGGTTGATATTACCAACGATGAAGTGATAGAATTTTATAATGAAGAAATTGAAAAATTAAAAGAAAAAATCGCTTATGATCACGGCTATGAATTAATCGGACATAAGCTTGAATTATATTGCCGACCAATCGTCAAGAACAACTAAATTTTATGGCAGTTTATACAAAAATAAATTTCGATGAACTCGCTCAACATCTTGCTAATTACGAAATTGGCGAGCTTGTTGAATTTCAAGAAATAATTGATGGCATTGATAATTCTAATTTTATTGTCAAAACCACAAAAAATACTTTTATTTTTACAATTTTTGAATCGCGAATTGATAAAAATAATTTACCTTTTTATATCAATTTTAAAGAGCATTTGGCGTTAAAAAATATTTCTTGCCCAACACCGATTAAGGCAAAAAATTTACAAACAATTCTCGATTTCAAAAATAAAAAAACCGCTTTGGTAAGCTTTTTGAAGGGCTCTACATTAAAACCTCAAAATGATGGATATTATTACAACATAACGAGCAATCATTGCTTTCAAATCGGCGGAATGTTGGCAAAAATGCATTTGGCTTCAAAAGATTTCAAACTAAGTCGCGATAATGATTTGGCAATCAAAGATTTTGAAAATTTATTTGATAAATTTAAACATTTGGTCGACGGTTATGATTCAAATTTAAATAAATTAATTTCAAGCACATTAAAATCTTTAAAATCTAATTGGAAGCTTAATTTAGAATCTTTGCCATGTCATTTAGATTTATTTCCGGATAATGTTTTTTTTGATGAAAAAAATCAAATTAGTGGCGTAATTGATTTTTATTTTTCGGCAAATGATTTATTAATTTATGATTTTGCCATAGTTGTTAACGCTTGGTGCTTCGACAAAACCACTTTTAATTTTGACAAATTTGAAGCTTTATTAAACTCTTACCAAAAAATTAGACCATTTAATTCAACAGAATTAAATTTTTTAGAAACGGCATTGATTGGCGCCTCGATGCGATTCCTCTTGACTAGGCTTCACGACATGTTTTTTACACCACAAAATTCTCTTGTAAAAATAAAAAATCCTATTGAATACAGAGAAAAGCTTTTATTTTTTATCAACAACAAAATATTAAAATAATGATTAATTATAATTTTTTTGGCAAAGATTGCACGATTGATTCAGAATACAAAGATCGCACTGATTTAAATCAAAAATTAAATGATTTAAATTTTAAATTCGGTGAAGTTTTGCTATTAAATCAAGTTCATGGAAAGGATGCTGTTGTTGTCGATGACATTAAAAAAATTCACGGCATTCAAAATTTACCAAAAGCCGATGGAATTGTTACTAATTTGAAAAATGTGGCGATTGGAATTATCACCGCCGATTGTGCTCCAATAATTTTTTATGACGAAGAAAATCAAATTATTGGCGCTTGCCACGCCGGCTGGAAAGGCGCAAAATTAGGCATTATTCAAGAAACTGTAAAAAAAATGCAAGCACTTGGAGCTACAGATATTCGAGCAATAATTGGGCCAATGATTCAGCAATATTCTTATCAAGTTTCAATCGATTTTTATAATGAATTTTTGTTAGAAAATCGTGATAATTTAAGATTTTTTAAAGAAACCGCCGATCCAATTCGTTGGAATTTTAACTTGCCAAATTATGTTGAAAGCAAGTTATCTCTAAGTGGTGTTAATGATATCGAAAATCTTATGATTGATACTTACACCAATATTCAAAAATATTACAGCTATCGTCGGTTCTGTCACAATAACGCAGAGGAAAAAGGAAGAAATATTGCGGTTGTTTGTATAAATTAAAGTTGTTCTTTTTTAATAATTTCCTTGGCAAGCTTTAAATACGCAACAGAACCCGTGCATTTTGAATCATATATAACCCCTGGTAAGCCGTAAGAAGGGGCCTCCGAAAGTCTTACATTTCTTGGAATATGACTCTCATAAACCTTGTCGCCAAGAAAATTCCGCACATCTTCTTCGACTTGTTCAGTGAGTTTGTTACGCTTATCATGCATTGTTAAAATTATTCCGCTAATCGCTAAATTTTGATTCAAATTATCCTTGATCAAACCCACCGTGTTTAATAAATGACTCAAACCCTCGAGAGAAAAAAATTCGCATTGCATTGGAATCAATATTGAATCAGAAGCACAAAGGGCGTTCAAGGTCAATAATCCAAGCGATGGCGGGCAATCAATTATAATTACCTCAAACTCTGCAAGAATTTCTTTTAAGGAATTTTTTAACAAAAATTCTCTATTTTCGACATTTACCAACTCAACTTCCGAAGCCGATAAATCAACGGTCGAGGTAATAATTTTTAAATTCGGAATTTTTGTTTTTAAAATGGCTTCTTGTGGTTTTATTTGTCCAATAATAACTTCATAAATTGTATTATGACGATCTTCATTATCAATCCCGAGGCCGGTGCTTGCATTGCCCTGCGGATCGAGATCGATTAACAATATTTTTTTTCCAATTGCTGCCATTGCGGTGGCAATATTTATCGCCGTTGTTGTTTTACCGACCCCACCTTTTTGATTTACAATTGAAAATATTTTTGCTTGCTTAATCTTTTCTTGATGGTTCATATAATTTTATAAATTCGGGTTTTGTTCTTTGTTTTTTAAAGTAAATTTATTAAATAATTTGTCAAATCGTTTCACATGAAACAAACAAAAATTCTAAATTTTTCTTAAAAAATTTATATATATTGTCGAACCAACGGCTCCAATTTTTTTATCATCACAATCTATTGAGTAACAACCGCCTTTGGCAATTGGATAACGAAAATTACCCGCAAATATATCGAATGCTATTTTATTATGATAACTAAATTTATTATCGCCAAATAAATCAAAATTAAATTTAATTTTTTGAAAATGCGATTGTAAAAAAATCATCAAATCCTTAGCGTCATCAAGGCTTTTAGCGATATTTAAAGCGGGCAAAATACTTCTGATTTTCTCGTTTAAATTATTAAAATCATCATTTTTTAAAACTATTTCGGAAATCAATTCTTGGTAATTTTTAGCCAAAATTTTTATATCTGAAATTCTTTTATTAATAATTGCATCTTTTAATTTATCTTTATTTTCTAATTCAAGATTCGTTAAAAATATTTCTAAAAAATCCGGCAATGAAATTGAAATATTTAAATCGCCAATATTAATTTTATCCAAAGCAATTAAAGTATTTTTTATAACTTCAAAACAAGAATTAATGTCGTCGGAGCCAATAATTTCGCATCCAACTTGAGTTTGTTGACGCTCACGATATATTTCATCACTATTTCGACACACAACATCGCCATAATAACATAATTTTAACGGCATTTTTAGCTCTTTTTCATGCGAAGAAATATATTTGGAAATTTGCACCGTTATATCATCTCTAAAAATAAGATTTTTGCCAGAAATATTATCAACAACCTTGAAATTATTATGCAAATTTCTGTCGCTATAATTTTCTTCAAACTCGATTAAAGAAGTTTTTATCAATTGATAATCGTTTTCTATAAAACTTTCGAGCGTTATTTTGGTGAACTCATAATTTTTTTTAGCTTCATTGGCGGTTAAATCATAAAAACCCAACGGCAATAATCGTTTTTTACTCTTCATAATTATTTTTTATAAATTTTTGTAACTTTATCATATCAAGCCAAGCAAGCCTTTTTTTTCCAGGCTGACGCATTAAAAAAGATGGATGAAAAATAGTAAATATTTTAGTTTTATTCTCTAAAAATTGCGGTGAAAAATCAAGAAATTGACCGCGAATTTTACTTATGGTTTCTGAGGTTTCAATTATTGCACTCATGGCGGTAGCGCCAACTAAAATTATAACTTTTGGATTGAAAAGTTGCAAATGTCTTTCGACAAAAGGTCGACAAATTGCCAACTCTTCCGCGGTCGGACGACGATTTCCAGGTGGACGCCAAAAAATTACATTAGTGATATAATAATCTTTCTCACGAGTTAAATTTACAGCACTAAGCATTGCCGTTAACATTTCACCCGAATCCCCACAAAAAGGGACACCTCGCAAATCCTCATGATTTCCCGGAGCCTCGCCGATAATCATAATTTTGGAATCAGGATTACCGTCGGAAAAAACTGTATTGGTTGCCATTTTTTTAAGATTACAACCCTCAAAATTTTCAACAATTTCTTTAAGTTCAGCAATATTTTGAGCTTTATTTGACAAAGCTCGAGCATTTTCAATAATCTGATTTAACGATAAAAATTTCTCATCAATATTTGATAATTTATTTTCCATAGAATTTATTTGATTTTTTTTTGCTAATTCTGCCAAAGCTTGGGAGGTCGAAGAAATGTTTTTAATATTTGAAATAATTGGTAATTGTTGAACTCTTTGTTGCTCTTGTGGCTTTTCTTTATTAACTTCTTGCACAAAATTTACAGTTTTTTCACTGATTTTTTTTTCATTTTCTATTTTAAATTTATCATTTATGTCACTTGAAAATATTTCATTAAGTTCATTTTGTTCATAAAATTCTAAAACCTCTGAAAAATTATATTTTTGCTTCATCGGAGTTAAATAATTTTTTTAATAAATTTTTGAAAATCATCGGTTTTTTCAAAATTTTTATACACCGATGCAAAGCGAACAAATGCAACTTTATCAAGTTTTTCGAGGGAATTCATGACTATTTCGCCAATTTTAGAAGATAAAATTTCAGTTTCATTTTCAACTTCAAGTTGACGCACAATATTATTGACCAATCTTTCAACTTGTAGATCGGAAACGGGTCGCTTTCGTACCGCCATTTCAATTGATTTTTTTAATTTTTCTGGATCAAAAATTTTTTTATCACCATTTTTTTTAACAACGGTAATTTCACGAAGTTGAATTCTTTCGAATGTGGTAAATCTGGAATCGCAAGCCGAACAATATCTTCGTCTTTTTATCGCCTCGCCATCATCAGAAATTCTACTATCTTTTACTTGAGTTTCTAGGTTTCCACAAAATGGGCATCGCATATTTAATGCTAAATAATTTTTTAATTTAAAGACTTTTTGGCAAAAATACTATTCTTGAATTAAATTTAATTGACCAATATCAACAATTTTTCTTCGCCCTGCATTTCAGCAAAACCACCCTTTATAATAACGGTTTTGAAGATATTTTGCGAATCGTCATAAAGTTGAATTTCACCATCGCGAAGATTAGAAATTATCGCTTCATGACCATGCATAATTCCTAGGTCTCCCGAAATGGCAGGGACGACCGCAATGGTGCAAGAACCCTTAAAAATCAGACCTTCTATCGATATTATTTCAATTTTTAAATCCGCCATAAATGAATTTTTTCCCTCTATTTAAAATTCTATTATTTGCTTTCTTTGAGTATTTTATCACCCTTAGAAATTGCCTCTTCAATATTTCCAACCATGTAAAAAGCTGACTCGGGAAGATAATCTAAATCTCCGGCACAAATTGCTTTGAAGCCACTAATCGTGTCTTTTAATGAAACTAATTTTCCAGGAGAGCCTGTAAATACTTCGGCGACATGAAATGGTTGCGATAAAAATCTTTGGATTTTTCTGGCACGAGCAACTGTTAATTTATCCTCTTCAGAAAGTTCATCCATTCCCAAAATTGCAATAATATCTTGCAAAGATTTATATGCTTGTAAAGTTTTTTGAACCTCTCTAGCAACTTGATAATGCTCGTCTCCAACTATTCTTGGATCAAGAATTCTTGAAGTTGAATCAAGTGGATCAACTGCTGGATAAATTCCAATTTCAGCGATTTGACGAGATAAAACCGTTGTGGCATCAAGATGCGAAAATGAAGTCGCCGGAGCTGGATCGGTTAAATCATCCGCCGGTACATAAATTGCTTGAACCGAGGTAATTGAGCCATTTTTTGTTGAAGTAATTCTTTCTTGCATCGCGCCCATTTCAGTTGCGAGAGTTGGTTGATAACCAACCGCCGAAGGAATACGCCCAAGAAGTGCCGAAACTTCGGAGCCGGCTTGGGTAAAACGGAAAATATTATCAATGAAAAATAACACATCGCGCCCTTCTTTATCGCGGAAATATTCGGCTTGAGTGAGACCCGTCAAAGCAACTCTAGCACGGGCTCCAGGTGGCTCATTCATTTGACCATAAACTAAAGCAACTTTAGAATTTTTAAAATTTTTAGTATCGATAACTCCCGAATCAATCATTTCGTGATAAAGGTCGTTGCCTTCGCGAGTTCTTTCTCCAACTCCGGCAAACACAGAATATCCGCTATGAGCTTTGGCAACATTGTTGATTAACTCCATAATCAAAACTGTTTTACCAACACCAGCACCGCCGAATAATCCGATTTTACCACCTTTTGAATATGGGGCGAGAAGATCGATAACTTTTATTCCCGTTACTAAAATTTCAGTTTCGGTTGCTTGATCAACAAGCAATGGAGCCGAAGCGTGGATTGGGTAAAGTTCTTTGCAGACAATTTCACCTTTTTCATCGATTGGCTCGCCGATAACATTCATGATTCTACCAAGAGTTGCTTCGCCGACGGGAACCGAAATCGGACGACCCGTATCGATAACTTTAGCACCGCGAGTAAGACCGTCAGTTGAATCCATTGCAATAGTTCTCACGGTTTTTTCGCCGATATGAAGAGCGACTTCCAAAATAAGTTTTTTGCCATCATTTTGACACTCAAGAGCGTTATAGATAGAGGGCATTTCGCCATTTTCAAATTCTACATCTACTACCGCAGAAATAATCTGCGTAACTTTTCCTGTATTTTTCATGTTTAATTAAGATTTATTTCATTCCAATTTTAAAATTATAAAAAATCCATAAGACCCTTTAAATCAAGGCTTGGGAAGTTTATTTTAATTTTAATTAATTGTTTTGAGAATTTTGATCGTTAAAATATTAAATTAATTAACGAACATATAATATCATTTTGCCTCGACAATTTAACCACCTTAACTCAAAGTGCAAGCAAAAAACTAAAAATTTTCAACACTTAAATTTAGGTTATTCGCGTTTAAAAAATAGCCTAAACGGCTATTTTTAGCGAAGAACGGGATCAGGAGCGAAGCGACGCAATCCCAGTCGCGGAGTCGTCTTCGAAATCAAAATGAAATTTTGATTGAGAAAAGCGACGAAGCACCAATCCAAACAAAAACTCAAAAAACCCAAATCTCATCGCGGATACGGCGATTTACTCGCCGTGAAGCGATTCAACT
>CAJBXX010000176.1 GCA_903959715.1 uncultured Alphaproteobacteria bacterium
ATGCTTGGTAATCACCGAGCGATCTACTCCAAAAAGCATGGCGATTTTTTCTTGGGTGAGCCAAATATTTTCGTTTTTCAAAAATATTTCGACCTTCACTTGGTTGTTTGGCGTTTTATAAAGTAAAAATTCGGTGAAAGAATTTTCGAGATTTACCAGTTTTTTTTGATTATTTTTTTTCATAATTTTTGGTGTGTTTTTGTTTAATTAATTAGCAATTTTATTTTGAATATGAATGACGTTTTCGCCTTATCCACCAAGCCACCAAACCCCCAGCAATTACCGAAAAAATTGAGCCAGCGAGAACTCCGATTTTGGCGTCGTCGAAATTTTTTAAATCTTTTGAGGGTGGCCAAAAGCGATAATTTTTTCTAACAAATCTCATAAACCACGCCCCTGCCTTTGCCGAAAGTTTTAATCTTTTTTATCTCGAGTAAATCTCGTAATTTTGCTTTTAAAGTGCTCCGATTAGCGGTCGTAAGCCTTTGAATATCAGAGATCGCGAGGCGATTATAATTCTTAAGAATTTTTAGAATTTCCAAATGCAATTCGCCAAAATTTTCTTGCAAAATTTTTTCATTTTTAACTTTTTTTTCTAAATTATCTTTTTGTTTTTTTAGTGATTTTAAGAAAAATAAAATCCAGTTTTCAAATTTGATTTTTTTGGCTTCGAGCGTGATCTGACAATCTCTTAAATTTTTATAATATGAGTCCTTATTCTCTTCAATGATGCTTTCAAGCGAGCTATATTGAATATAATTATAACCAAGCTTGAGCAAAAGCAAATTGGTGAGAATTCTAGAAATTCTGCCATTGCCATCTTGGAACGGATGAATCGCCAAAAAAATTACAATAAAAATTCCAGTGATAATTATCGGGTGAATTTCTTTTAATTCGAAAGCTTTGTTAGTCCACTCAATCAAATCAGCCATCTTCATTGGCGTTTTGAATGGCGTTGCCGTTTTAAAAATTACCCCGATTTCCTTGCCTTTGGCGTCAATTGCCACAACATGATTATCGAGTTTTTTATATTCACCTCTATGGCGAATATCTTTCGAACTATATTTGAGAAGAATTGCATGAAGTTGCTTGATGTGATTTTCGGTTATTTTTAAATCTTCAAAATTTTCCAAAATAAAATCCATCGCATCAGAATAACCAAAAACCTCTTCTTCATCGCGACTTTTAAATGATTTTTTTTTAACTTTAGAAAGAAGGGTTTCGACTTGAATATCAGTCAATTGAACACCTTCAATTCTAGTGCTGGAGGCAATTGATTCAATCGTTGCCGATTTTTTAAGCATCTTTAGGCGATCGGGCGAGAGAGTATTAATAGCTCTCCATTTGCCTTTAAACTCATCAATTTCGCTGATAAGATTTAGTATTTCGTTGGTAATCTGGATTTGGTAATTGATCATAAATTATTTTTTTACGATTAAAAATCATCAACTTGAATATAAACCAAAAATTCCAAAATGTCCATAAAAATGTCCAATTATGTCCAATTAAAAAAAGGTACCGGGTTACTTTTTATAACATTTTAACAAATTTTCCATTTTTTAAATAAAAACAACCCCTCACCCTAGCCCTCTCCCCGCAAGCGGAGAGAGGGGATTCGATGGATTAATTTTTTGTGGTAAATAAAGAATCGAAGGAGAAGTTAGATAGATTTTTTTATTTCAACACGAAATATTGTGGAAAGTTTTTTTAATTTACTTTTTGAAAAAAAATCATCGCCGTCATCCCCTCTCCCCACTTGTGGGGAGAGGGTTAGGGTGAGGGGTTATTTGCGTCAAAAATAGCCGTTTAGGCTATTTTTTGAACA
>CAJBXX010000177.1 GCA_903959715.1 uncultured Alphaproteobacteria bacterium
CCTATGCGTGCAGTTTTTGAGTGTGCAGGAATAAGTGATGTTGTTGCTAAATCGGTTGGCACTTCTAATCCTTACAATATGATAGGTGCAACATTTTTAGCTCTGAAAAATTTAGCATCCCCAAAAATTATTGCAGAAAGAAGATCCAAAGAAATATCTGAAATTGTTAAAAGAAGAAATTTAGCTGTTAACAATGGTTCTGAAAACAAAAATGATTAAAATATGAAAATGGAAAATTATTTAAACAAAAAGGTAAAAATTACTCAAATTAAAGGTGGATCAAAATTGAATGCAAGACAAAAAGGCAGTTTAGTGGGTCTTGGTCTTAGAGGAATAGGAACATTTTTTGAAATCAAAGTTGATAACTCAGTTTTGGGAATGATCAAAAAAGTTCAACACGTTATTAAAATTTCATAATTAAAAATATGTCTTTATCATTAGAAAATCTTCCAAAAATAAAAAGAAATTCCAAAATTAGAGTTGGAAGAGGAATTGGATCAAGCAAAGGAAAAACATCTGGAAGAGGTGTTAAGGGTCAAAAAGCTAGAACGGGACATCATTCTGTTAAGGGTTTTGAAGGTGGACAAACGCCAATTCACATGCGCCTTCCAAAAAGAGGTTTCGTTAATAATTTAAAAAAAGAAATTGAAGTAGTTAACATCAGAGATGTTGTAAACTTTATTGAAAGTAAAAAATTAGAAATAACAGCCGAAATTAATAAAGAAAAACTTGAAAGCATTGGTTTGATTAAAAACAAAAAATCTATCGTAAAGCTTATAATGGGAAAAACCAAAATAGATTCAAATTTTAAAGTTTTGGTTGATAAATATTCTAAAAATGCAAAAAGATTTTCATAGATAATGAAGCAAGATTCAACTTTAACCGATTTAAGAAAAAGAATTTTTTTCACAATCTTTATACTTTTAGTATACAGATTTGGAACCTTCGTTCCTATTCCTGGAATTGATGTAAAAGTTTTAGAAAAAATTTTTTCTGGATCTGCTTCAAATATTTTTGGAATGATAAATCTCTTTTCTGGCGGAGCTCTAGAAAGAATGAGTATTTTTGCTCTAAATATAATGCCTTATATTACAGCTTCAATTGTGATGCAATTACTTACCTCGATGCATTCTGGTTTAGAAGCCTTAAAAAAAGAAGGAGAGTTTGGTAAGAGTAAAATAAATCAATACACTAGATACCTAACAATATTCCTTGCAATTTTTCAATCATTTGGAGTTTATTACGCGCTCTCTAATTCTGAGAATAGTGCTTTTGTGTCAGATTCAAGCATATTTTTATGGACAACGGTTGTTAGTTTAGTTGGCGGAACAATAATGTTGATGTGGTTTGGTGAAAAAATTTCTTCATCTGGAATTGGTAACGGAATTTCGTTAATAATTTTTGTTGGAATCGTCTCCTCATTACCTTCATCAATAATTGAAATGTTTGATCTTTTAAAAACGGGCGTCTATAGCTTTTTTGTAGTGTTAATATTTTTTGCGGTATTTATTTTAGCTATAATTCTAGTTTGTTTTGTTGAAAAAAGTCATAGAAAAATAAAAATACAATATCCAAATTCATCGATGATGAAAAGTGTAGGAATGTCAGATTCATCATTCTTACCATTAAAAATTAACATCTCAGGAGTAATACCTCCAATTTTCGCAAGTTCTGTATTGATGTTCCCGGTTGCAATTGTTCAAATATCTGGAGTTGATGGAAATGCTCTATTGTCAATGTTGCAAAGGGGAGGGCTTCTATATGTTATTTTGTTTTCCTCATTAATTTTGTTTTTCTCGTATTTTTATTCTTCTATAATTTTTAACACTCAAGATGTTGCAAATAATTTAAAAAAAAGTAACTGTTTTATATTGGGTGTGCGTCCAGGTGCAACGACTTCAGAATATTTAGATAAAATAATTTCACGATTAACAATGTTGGGAGCGATCTATCTAATAATAATATGTGCAATACCAGAAACTCTTATTGCTAGATCTTCAATACCAATTCACATAGGTGGAACGGGAATATTAATCATGGTCAATGTCGTTATGGATTTAATAAATCAAATTCAGTCACATATGTTTGCGGAAAAATATGGTGCAGGGGTTAATAAGAAAAAGAGGGTAAAAATAAGAGGATGAACTTTATTTTTTTGGGAGCTCCAGGTTCTGGAAAGGGAACTCAGGCATCTTTATTGTCGAGGGATTTTTTTATAGAATCCATATCAACTGGAGATTTATTAAGAAAGGAAGTCGAAAAAAATAGTAAAATTGGAATAATTGCCAAAGAACAAATGGAATCCGGAGCTTTGGTTTCCGATGAAGTTGTTATAGAAATAATTAAAGAAAAAATAGCAACAAAAAGTTGTGAAAATGGATTTATATTAGATGGGTTTCCAAGAAATATTAATCAAGCAATAAAGCTTGAAGAAATGCTTGAAAAACATAATAAAAAAATAGACAAAGTATTCAGTTTTGATATTGAGGAAAATGTTTTAATTAAAAGAATAGCTGGACGCTACACTTGTAAAAAATGTGGCACCGTTTATAATCGTTACTTTAAGCCGACTTTTAAAGAAGGCGAATGTGACAATTGTGGTTCAAGTGAGTTTGAAAACAGATCTGACGACAATGAGGTGACAGTGAAAAATCGCCTCAAAGTTTATAAAGAATCTAGTTTTCCACTTATTGAATATTACAAAAAAAAACACTTGCTTGTTTCGATAGATGCTTTAAAAATATCTACCTTGGTTTTTGAAGAACTGAAGTCGAGCATTAATAATTAATTTAAATTGAGGACATAACATTGGCTAGAATCGCTGGTATAAATATTCCTAAGGAAAAGCGTTTTGTAATTGCTTTAACCTATGTGTATGGAATAGGAACAACATCTGCAGAAAAAATTTGCAATAAATTAAAGATTAACTTAAATCTTAGAACCAACCAACTAAGTGAAGAGAAGCTTGCTCAAGTTAGGTCTCTCATGGAAAAAGAGTTTCCAACCTTGGAAGGCGATCTTAGAAGAAAGGTTTCTTCCGATATTAAGAGATTAATTGATATTGGGTGCTATCGCGGAATAAGGCATGTAAAAAAATTACCAGTTAGGGGTCAAAGAACTCATACTAATGCCAAAACTCGTAAGGGTCGTGGTGTTGCAATAGCAAATAAAAAGAAAGCAGTAAAATAATCTGAATTAATATAATTTAATATGACTGAAACTAAAAGCGATATTGCGTCAAAAGAAAAAAAATCTAAAGGCGCTTCAAAAAAAAGAAAAAATATTACAACTGGCATTATTCATGTTTACGCTAGTTTCAACAACACAATAATTTCCATTTCTGAAAATAATGGAAATATTATTTGTTGGTCTTCTGCTGGAAAGCATGGCTTCAAAGGGTCTAGAAAAGCTACTCCTTATGCGGCTCAGGTTGCAACTCAACATGCGGTTAACATTGCTAAAGAATGTGGTTTACAAAATGCCGTAGTTGAAATTAGGGGTCCAGGCGTCGGTCGCGAAGCTTCGCTTAGAGCTATACAGGTTTCTGGAATAATAGTTTCATCAATTAAGGATATAACTTACCTTCCTCATAATGGCTGTAGACCAGCAAAAAGAAGAAGAGTTTAGTTCTCTAAATAATTATAATCAATTTATAAAAATATGGCAATTTTAAAAGAAAACTGGAGCACACTTACAAAACCAACTTCAATTGTGCTAAAAGAAGGTTATAATAATTTAACAAAATCAGTTATAATAATGGAGCCCTTTGCTAGAGGATATGGCAATACTTTGGGTAATTCTCTAAGAAGAGTTTTACTTTCTTCCATCAACGGATTTGCTGTAACCTCTATAAAAATTGAAGGTGTAATGCATGAATATGCTGTTATTGATGGTATCAAAGAAGATGTTTTGGACATTATAATGAATCTCAAAGGTCTTGCTATCACAAAAGATGATCCATCCCCTTCGATCTTAAAACTTTCTGCAAATAGACCTGGTCAAGTTTATGCTGGATCCATTGAATTACCTGGCGGAGTTGAAATTTTAAATAAGGACCATCTAATTTGTACTTTAAGCAAAGGTGCAAAAATAGATATGACTATATTGGTTGAATATGGTAGAGGATATTGCAATCCAGATTCAGGCAAAAAAGATAATTCAATTGGTGCAATTAAAGTCGATTCTGTTTTTAGTCCAGTTAAAAAAGTTGCATACAAAGTTGAAAATGCTCGAGTTGGTCAAATTACGGATTATGATAAATTAATATTAGAAATCGATACCAACGGAACAATTACTCCACAAGATTCTTTAGCAATTGCCGCAAAGATTTTACAAGATCAATTACAAAATTTTATCAATTTTGATGTATCTAAAATCGATGCTCCAGTCGAAAAAGAAATTGTTATTGAACCAGAATTTAATAAAAATTTACTCAAAACAATTGAAGAGCTTGAATTGTCGGTGAGATCTTATAATTGTTTGAAAAATGAAAACATTATTTATGTTGGAGATTTGGTTGTTAAAACTGAAATCGAAATGTTAAAAACTGCGAATTTTGGAAGAAAATCTTTGAATGAATTAAAGGATAATCTTAAATCAATGGCCCTATCTTTTGGAATGAAATTGACAAACTGGCCTCCAAAGAACATTGAAGAGCTTTTAAAAATCAAAAATAAAGAATTTTAATTTTAATAAATAAGTTATGAAGCACAGAATTAAAGGAAGAAAACTAAACAGAAATAGTTCTCATAGAAAATCCCTTTTAAAAAATTTATCGATTGCCTTGATTCAAAATGAAGGAATAAAAACTACTCTTCCTAAGGCAAAAGAATTAAAACCATTTGTTGAAAAAGTAATTAATCTTTCAAAAAAAGATAATCTTGCCAACAGAAGATTGGCTCAGTCAATCATTGGAAATCAAGATGCGGTTCAAAAGCTTTTTAAAGAAATCGGACCAAGAGTTTTGTCAAGAAATGGCGGTTATACTAGAATTTTAAAATATGGTTTTAGGGTTGGTGATAAAGCCCCAATGGCATATATGGAATTAGTAGATCGCATTGAAACTGAAGAAAAAGTTGAGCAAATCGCAAAATCATAAATACAAATAAAAATATGAAAAATATTATTCTAGAATTCAACAAATCACAAGTAGAAAAAATAAAAGAATCATTCGGATTCAAAATTCCAAACTTTAAAGTTGGAGACACTATAAGTGTTAAATATAAAATTACAGAGGGTGATAACACAAGAATTCAAGCCTTCAACGGAGTTGTCATAGCGAGAACAAAAAGCAATGATAATTATAACGCAACTTTCACGGTTAGAAAAATTAGTTCTGGAGTTGGTGTTGAAAGAAAATTCAATCTATATTCTCCGTTGATAGCTGGAATTGAAATTTTAAAGCAAGGTGATGTCCGCAGAGCAAAGCTTTATTACCTCAGAAATCTCACAGGTAAGGCCTCTAGAATCAAAGAAAAATTCGATTTTATAGATTCGGCTAATGTTAAAAATGATTCAACAAATTAATTGCGGTGTCAGTTAAATATGGCAATGCTAAAAATAAATTAATATTTATTTTAGTGTTGCTATTTTCTTGTAGCAATAGCGATTATTTCAAATATGGTAAGGTCACTTTCCACGCCACATCAAGCAATGATTTTTTTGTATTTACCGTTGATGATAATTTTTATAAAAAATATAAAAATTCACCAAATAATAAAATTCATCCAAGATTGAGTGATGAGGAATATAAAATGTTAAAAGCTATTTTAAAAAACAAAAAATATTGCATCGAAAATTCTATAAATCCGCAATTTGAAATCATATCAAGACAAGAAAAAATATTTGACGCAACATTCTCAAAATTAATAGCTGAAAACTACAACGCCAAGCCCTTAACTCCAGTATCATATTATGGTAAATGTTTAAAATAGATTTATAAAATCATTTTAACTTTACAATTTTCTAAAAAACATTTAGTTAAAATTTACCTAATTTTTTGAAAATTTAAATATTAAAATTAATATTGTTGATTATACGAATTCCCAAAACCAACCTCATCAA
>CAJBXX010000178.1 GCA_903959715.1 uncultured Alphaproteobacteria bacterium
GATAATTTTTTCGCCAAATAAAGCTTGTTCGCCGATGATGATGAAGTCGCTGGTTTCAAAGCCAAAATGGGTTGGAAAAATAAAACTCGCAATTTTACCTAATTTTATTTTTTGAAATTCTAAAAAATTATCGAGGTTATTTAAGCTCAAATTATAATCCAAAAGAATGCGACTCAAGCGGTCTTTAAAGCCTTCGCTTAAAACTGCGATCGCCACTTTTTTCGTCGAATAATTTTGTAAAAAATTTTTTAATAATTCGATGACATCTTGCTTGTTGGTCCTAGAGGCGAGGGCGAAATCAGGAATATTTTTAAATTCCAAATCAATAATTCTTTTATTGGAATTATCGATTTTAACGCAATCAAAAGTTTGAAATTCAATATTAATTTTTTTGTCAATTTGCCCAGAAATTTCTGATGCCGTGAAATACAAAGAATTGGGCTCAATCGCGTTATAAATCGTTGAATTTTTGTGATTTTTTTCTTGTAATCGTGATTGATAATTTTCGTGAATTAAATTTTCCCGTTCTCGACTTAAATTATAAATTTTTTCATCAAAAAATATTACCGGATTTTTTAAATATTCAAAAAAACTTACTAAATTTTCTTGATAAAACATTGGAAGCCAATGCTCGACGCCATCAAAAGTACGACCTTCGGTAATCGCTTGATAAAGTTGATCATCAATCGAAGCACCAAATTTTTGGCGATATTTTTGGCGAAAATTTTCGATGGTTTTTTGATTTAAAAGCACTTCGCTAATTGGCAAAATTTCAAAATTTTTAACGCTTTCTTGGCTGATTTGACTGATGGGATCGAAGATTTTAATTGATTCAATTTCATCGCCGAAAAAATCAATGCGATAGCCAATTAAATCGCCCGCTTGTTGCATGACGACATCGATAATTCCGCCACGCACCGCAAACTCGCCGACATTGTTGGCGTTCGATTGGCGGGTGTAGCCTTTGTTAATCAAAAATTCACTAATTTGATTTAAAGAATTTTTTGCCTTAACTTGCAAAAATAATCCTAGATTTTTGATGTCATTAAGAGCGATGGTTTTTTGCATCAAAGCATTAATCGAAGTGATGATAAAATAATTTTTATCGGCGACTCGCGAAGTTAAATTATATAAAGTTTTAATACGACTTGCCAAAATTTGAGGCTTTGGAGAGGCTCTGTCGTAGGGCGAACAATCAAACGCATAAAAATTTAAAATATTTTCTGTCGGATGAAAAAATCTTAATTGGCGATTTAAAATTTCAATTTCGGCATCATTTTGAGTGATAAAAATTTTATCACAATTATTAAAATTTTGAGAAATTTCTGCACAAATAAAACCTTGAGAATCCTTGGGAATCTTGGTTAGAACGCAAGATTCTTTAATATGTTTAATTTTGATTTTATAATCCATTTTAATTTAGAATTTCAATCGAGAAATCGGCTTGGCTTTGATTTATATCGGGCGCAAGAACGGGAATTTTGTGGCTTTTGGCGACTTGTAAAAAAATATTAATTTTGTCGGTATTGTCAATTTCTAAATTAATCGAAGCCGTTAAAAATTCGGGCAAAAAATGGGCTTTTAAATAAGCCGTTTGGTATGAAATCATGGCGTAAGCGGCGGCGTGGGATTTGTTGAAGCCGTAGCCGGCGAACTTATCGACCAAATCAAAAATTTCATTGGCTTGATGATCGGAAACATTATTTTTTTTGGCACCTTCGACAAAAATTTTGCGTTGTTGATCCATTTCTTCTTTAATTTTTTTACCCATGGCGCGACGAAGTAAATCGGCACCGCCGAGACTATATCCCGCCAAAATTTTGGCAATTTCCATCACTTGTTCTTGGTAAACAATAACGCCGTTAGTTTCCTTCAAAACGGCTTCGAGAAGCGGATGCGGATAAGCAATTTTTTCTTCGCCATGTTTGCGTCGAATGTAAGTTGGAATGTTATCCATCGGCCCGGGGCGATAAAGCGAAATCAAAGCGATAATGTCTTCAATTTTATCGGCTCGCATTTGTCGAAGCACCGAACGCATGCCCGAAGATTCAATTTGAAAAACGCCGATGGAATCGCCACTGGCAAGCATTTCAAAGGTTTTTTTATCATCGAGTTTTAAATGAGCGATGTCAATTTTTATTGCACGAGTTTTGTAAACAAGTTTTACAGTTTCTAAAATTGTTGTTAAAGTTTTTAAGCCCAAAAAGTCAAATTTCACTAGGCCCGCCGACTCGGCATATTTCATCGAATAGCCCACCGCGGGCATGGTTGAGCCTTCGTCATTGTAAAGTGCACAAATTTCACGCAAAGGGCGATCGCCAATCACCACGCCGGCGGCATGGGTTGAGGCGTGGCGGTTCAAGCCTTCGAGCTTCAAAGCAATGCTCACTAATTTATTAATTTGCGGATCATCTTGAATGGCTTGTTGTAAATCCTTATCCATTTCAATCGCCTTTTCAAGCGTCACCGCTTCGATGGCGTTAAAAGGAATAAGTTTGCAAATGCGATCAACTTGCGAATAAGGCATTTGTAAGACGCGACCCACATCTTTTAAAACCGCGCGCGCTTGCAATTTTCCGAAAGTAATGATTTGC
>CAJBXX010000179.1 GCA_903959715.1 uncultured Alphaproteobacteria bacterium
ACCCTGCCCTAATTCCCGGCGGAGTAATATTTACGGGATTTACACTTACAACTTTTGAGCGAGCGGTAAAACTTCCTCCCGTATAATAGCCAGCACCTTGTAATTGATAGCCTCCCGCCTCACTTGAATTTGAAAAACTGCCACCAATATCATTCCAAAAATCACCCATTGACTCGCCAACAGATTTAGCAAATAAATCTTTAACATTTATAAATGACATTACTGATATTAAACATAAAACATATTTTACATTTTTATATTTTTTTAATGATATTTTAGAAATCATCGCCAATCTCCAATTTAGTTGATGCAAAAATTCTTTCTTCCAACTCAGAGTGCGAGAGAACGCCAAAGCCCAAAGGGATTACTTTTTTATTAATTTTATCAAATAAAATAGTGGCGGGAATTGCTTCGATATTTATTCCAAGGACATTCAAATGATTTTTATTAACCAAAACATTTTGCCACTCCTTTAACCCTTCGCCATCAAGAGAAACGGGCATTATAGTAATTTTATATTTCTCTTGAAAACTTTTTAGAATTGGGGAATAACGATGACAATGCGGACATTTTGAATTAAACACGAAGAAGATTCCGTAGCGTTCGTTAATATTTTTTATTGATTTTTTTACTTCTTGATTTCTTTGATCAATCCATGATTCTTTAGCAATTTTGGAGACGGGTCTTTTTAAAGTATAATCTAAGGCTGGAGTTTTCCAAATCACTCTGCGCCATTGATCGGCAAAAAAACTCGATTTATCCATTACCATTTGTTGATAAGACATGTAATCCTTGATATTTTCTTCCGAGGGATAAATTACCGCTTTGGCTTTTTTTTCTTCTAATTGTTGTTTAATTTGTGCTAATTTTTGAGCGTAATCATCTTGATTTAAGTTAGAATCTTGAGGATTAATTTTTTGCTCTTTTTCAAGATTTTTATTACAATAAAAATGCCAACCCAAATTATATTCATTACACATATCAAGCTCTTTGGCTCTTGATTCAAAGCTGAAAATAGAAATAAATAATATACTAATGAGGCTTAATTTCATAACCCTCCATCTTTTTTTTAATTTTACTTTCGATCGCAGTTTTATCGGGAATTGTTACTTTGGATTCAATGTCGCTTGCAATTTCACTGAGATCCATTTTGTTGAATTGTAATTTTGCTAATTCATCGGCACTAAAACCTACGCAATCAGGGGCTTGCGGACTACCCCATTCTTTACCTAATTGATTTTTTCCTTGTTGCATTATGATTCGAGAAATCTTGGAATTAAAACAACAATAGGCTTTTTTATTTTCCATACATTTGCCCAAAACAGCCATTTTTTTTGAACAAAATGAACCTACGAAATGGCATAATTTTTTCTCTTGCATTGCCATCAATTCCTTCTCTTCACTTGAGCAAGAAGCACCCATTACATTTTGACCCCAACCATCATCACGACAACAATTATTGTAACTTAAAGTATCCTTAGAACAATTTTTAGCATTGCCAGAAAATATTTTTAAATTTTGCTCTTTATTATTATCTTTGGCGCTTTCATTGATTGCAGATAAATAGGCAATCGAGGTTGCGAAATCTTGGCTAGATTCATCTTTAGCTTTTTCACATTGATTGTTAGCACAATAAATATTTGACCCACAATCAACTTGAGTTGATGAATTAATAATTGTGGTTGAACATAAATAACTAAATTGACGATAATTGCAGATATTTTCG
>CAJBXX010000180.1 GCA_903959715.1 uncultured Alphaproteobacteria bacterium
TTAATTAAATTTTTGAAATATAAATTTTCATTATTATTTTTTGATGCGATTTCTAAAAAATAACTCACCGTCAACCATTGCTCATCTTCACTTTTATGATAAATTTGCATTTCTAAAGAATGCGGGCTTGACTCAAGCAAATGCTCGCTTGGATGATGAAATTCAACATGTTTTAACCAATATTTTTTCTTACCACGAAACACAAAATTTTTGCCGTAAAAATTAATTTTTTGATGATATTTTTCATTATTTTTTTCAATTTCGGCATTTGAATAATCAAACTTTAAATCATTTAAAATAAAATCTTTATTCATCGATAAATTTATATCAATCGGCGATTGATTATAGCCAATTTTACAAAATTTATTTTTTTCAGAAATCTTAGCCCAATTTTGGGGAGAACCCTTTCCAGAGTATGACCAATCTACTTTACAAGAAAATAAAAAAAAGACCATTATCAAAGAAATTATTTTCATATTTATGTCGTTTATTTTATGTCGTTTTGATTTTAAATTTTTTTCAAAATATTATTTTATTAATACGCTAAAGCAATGATATTTTTTATCTAAAATATAATAAATGTTTTAAAAAAATTTATAGTGTTTATTGATACTTAATTTATACTAAATAACTTAATGTCAAATCAGTTTATTTTTTTAATTTTTATAATTTATTTAGATATGCAAAATCAAGCCCCCTCAATTGCAGAGCCATTATCTTCTTCTGAATTTAATGAATTAAATTTTACACAAATATTATATTCTTATGTTTATAATATGGGATTTTCCAATAATTTCGAAAACAGCGCTGAAAAATTAGATTCTATTGTTAAAAATATTTCTTCTCGAATTGAAGAAAATAATAATCAAAGAGACACTCGTAAACAACTCACCAAAACACAATCTACTAAACTAACACTTTTAAAAAAAGCTCTCGAAGAAATTAAGGGCAACCTAACTGTAGCTCCAGCAGACACGAATCAATCAATCAAAGCACAAATTAAGAAAGCTTTAAAAATTTATCAAAATTATTTTTTAACTAAATTTTCTAGCGATGGCAATCCTGACAATTGCGAACAAGATATAAGAGATACTTTTTCTAATTTTAATGATGGTAGCGAATTTTTAAATAGCCTTGTTTCCATCAATATAACTTCTCTCAATAACCTTGCAAAACTCTTAAATAGATATTTAGTGGAATTAACAATTGTCACTGAATCAAAAATTAATGATGCCAAAGATCTTGATGAACATCAGAGTAGAGAATTTGCTATTAATAAAATTAAAACTAATTTATTAGTTTTTCCTGGTGGCACCACCATGAAATCAAAAATTGTTTTTGCTTGCATTGATGGAACTATATCAAGGGTTATTGAGGGAATTTTTACCTTAAATGATTCATCAATTGAATCAATATCTGCAAAAGAATATGTTGATAATTTCACTTCAAAATTATCATCGGAAGTACCTAGGAATTTAAATATTCATATAGCCCCTTGTTTACTTGCATCGGCAATGGAAGATGGAAGAAAAATTGCAGAAATTGATAGCTATTATAGTTCGCCACGAGAAGATATATCGCTAAACAAAATAATAAGTTTTTGTCATAATTTTGCCCACAAGATAGAGCAAAATTTATTACTTCAAAGAGATGAATTAATCCAAAAATATAAAGAATTACCCCAAGGAGACGATAATTTTACTAAGATTAAAAGCTTTTTAGAAAATGCCAATGAAATAGGATTTGTTATTAATACATCAAGCTTATTTAAACAAGAGATTCAAGAAGAGATTCAAGAAGAGATTCAAGAAGAGGTATCATTTTCAAACTTAATCTCTGCCAAGGATTTAAAAGAAAAACATTTACAAATACCAACCGAGAAATTTAAAAAGGAACTGTCGGCGGTAACCAAAGAAGAGGTAAGAAAAGTAACGGCATTTGATTATTTAAAACATTTTCCAGATTCAAAAAAATTGTTTAAAATTAGCAAATTAGATTCGGGAGATGAGGAAGTTATAAATATTCTCGATGTTAAAAAAATTACAAATTTAGTAGACTTATTTTCAAGCGAAGAAACAAGCGCCGAAGTCAAAAAAAGTAAAATTTTTGCTGGCTTAGTGACCTTAAGAAATATTTTAGATAAATATAAAACAAGCGATAGTGGTTATTTATTTTTTTTAAAATTTGATAAAAAATTTCAAGAAAAAACTGGAAAATATTTTAAAGATTTTTTCTACAAAGAGCGCGGTGGAGTTTTAAAAATTAAAGATGGATTTGAACAAGAGAAATCAATATTAGAAACCATAGAAAGCTTAAAAAACTTTAAGGATAAATCCTTTTATGAAAATACCAATCCATCATTGAGAACATTCATAACTGAACTCTTATTATTAGAAAATTTTAAGCAAGAAGAAGGCGAAAGTGGGTTAATAAATTTACTTACTGGAAATTCCGATATTCTAAAAATAAAAAATGGTTTTGGAGAAAATTTACTTAATATTTTATCTCAATTTGACGAAGACGCTTTTAAATTAGCCATTGAAAAAAAACCAGAATTAATTCAACAAATTACTGAAAAAAATAATAAGGGTCTTTCTCTCCTCAATATATTAGCTCAAAATGGCGATAGCGAATTGTTATTATACGCTTTAGAAAAGTATAAACAAATAAATATAAAAGAAGGCGATTTAAGTGGTTCTAAAGCCTTAATCAGCATGATTAATCAACAAGAATTATTTTTTGATGTCGTAAAATCTAATAGATTAGATATCTTGGAAAAAATTATTGATTTGGTGGATGATAAAACCGCAATAGATTTTAATAAAACAGATTCTTCTGACTCAACAATGCTTTTTTTAGCTTGCTCAAAAGGTTATGCCAAAATAGTAGATTTTTTATTAAACAAAGATAATGTTGACTTAAATAAATATCGCACATTAGATAAAGCAACTCCTCTTTCTATAGCCTTTGAAAACGGTCATAACGAAATCGTTAAAACTTTGATTAAAAATAAAAAAGTTGATTTAAATACAGCTTTTAAAAGTGACAGGACAACCATTCTTTTTTTAGCTTGTGAAAATGGTTGCACCGAAATAGTTAGGGAATTGCTTGATAATAATAGTGTTGATTTACACAAACCCAATTCAAATGGATTATCTCCTTTTTATGTAGCTTGTCTAAATGGTCATACCGAGATCATTAAGGTTTTAATTGAAAATAAAAAAGTTGATTTAAGCAAATCTTTTAATGATCTTCAGCAACTTCTTTTTCATTCTTGTTGTAAAGGTTATACCGAAGTCGTTAATGCTTTAATTAAAAGCGAAAAAGTTGATTTAAAAACAACCAATTCAAAAGGGTTTACACCTCTTCATTATGCTTGTCGATATGGTCATACCGAAATTGCTAAAGCCTTGATTACAAATGGAGGTGTTGATTTATTCAGAGACTCTGGATCTAATGAATCCTCCGGATCTAATGAATCTCCTCTTTTTTTAGCTTGTGAAAATGGTAATGTCGAAATTGTTACAACTTTGATTGAAAAATATTCATATTTAATCATGGATACTATTTTAAATCGTAGATATACAGAAGATTTGATGAGCCCACTTCATATAGCTTGTCAAAATGGTCATACCGAAGTCGTTAGAGCATTGATTGCTCAGGAAAAAATTGATTTAAAAAATTACGATAAAGATCGACTAACCCCACTTCATATAGCTTGTAAAAATGGCCATGTCGAAATTGTTAAGGCTTTGCTTGAAAAAGAAAAAATTGATTTAAATGCATCTTTTAACAATATGAGAACCCCCCTTGAATTGGCTTGTGAAAATGGTCATGTCGAAATTGTTGAGGCTTTGCTTAAAGACCCAAGAATTATATTAATAAAAGCTAAAAAAAAAGAAAACTGTCTTGATTTAGCTTGTAAAAATGGTCATGTTGAAATAGTAAATATTTTATTAAACAAAATTGAAACAATTGAAATATACCCTCTTTGTTTAGCATGTAAAAATGGTCATGTTGAAATAGTAAATATGTTATTAAACAAAATTGAAACAATTGAAACATATCCTCTTTATTTAGCTTGTGAAAATGGTCATGTCGAAATTGTTAAAGCTTTAATTAAAAAACCAGGAATTAATTTAGAAGAAGTCTTTCATAGGCATGAAGATACCCTTCTTTTAACTGCCTGTCGAAATGGTCATGTAGAAATTGTTAAAACTTTGATTGAAGCAGGGGCTAATTTAAATAGTCCCGATATATATTTAGCAACACCTCTTTTTGTAGCTTGCGAAAATGGTCATGTCGAAATTGTTAAAACTTTGATTGAAGCAGGGGCTAA
>CAJBXX010000181.1 GCA_903959715.1 uncultured Alphaproteobacteria bacterium
CGTTAAAAATGGTAATCATGATATTGCCCAATTATTACTCAAAAATGGAGCCGATATTAATGCTAAAAATCAACTTGGATTTACCGCTTTGCATAATGCGGTAAAATCTTCGGATGTAACTGTTGATATGGTTAAATTATTGCTCGAAAATAAGGCTGACATTAATATTAAAGATTCGTCAAATAAAACCGCTTTTGATATCTCTGAAGAAAAACTTAGAAGTTCAAGCTCTAATTATGTTTTAATGGAAATTAAATCGATGTTGGAAGAGAGGCAAAAGTTTGAGGCGTCATCAACATTAAAAGCTTTGTTGGCAGAGGCTTCAAATAGTAGTAAAGAACCTATAATTTTAAGACCTTTATCTTATTATAAATTTACAAAAGATCTTCAGAGTAAAGGTCTTGGGGTTGATTAAAAATATTTTATTAAAATTGCCAATTTTTATTCCAAAATTGTTCTTTCAATTTGTAAAAAATCTCTTATTATTTTGTAAATAAACTTATCGAAAAATTTAACTTAAATTTGCAAAATGATTCTTCGTTATTCACGCCCCGAAATGACTAAAATTTGGTCACAAGAAAATAAATATCAAATCTGGTTTGATATTGAAATTCACGCTCTCGAAGCTCTTGAAACTTTGCAAATTGCCCCGAGTGGAACCGCCCAAAGAATTCGCGATAATTTTTTAAAAAGCGGGGGTAAATTTGATTGCGATCGCATCGATGAAATTGAAAGAACCACTAAGCATGATGTCATCGCTTTTTTAACGCATTTAGCGGAATTAACGGGCGAAAATTCGCGTTTTATTCACTACGGCATGACGAGCTCGGATGTTCTCGACACTTGTCTTTCTTCGCAACTTTCACAAGCTTGCGATTTGCTAATTGCTGATTTAGAAAAAGTTTTAGAAAGTTTAAAAAAACGCGCTTTTGAACATAAAAATACTATTTGCGTCGGGCGTTCTCACGGCATTCACGCCGAACCTACAACTTTCGGATTAAAACTCGCGCGTTTTTACGCCGAATTTTTACGCAACCTCGAGCGTTTAAAAAATGCGAGAAAAGAAATTGCGGTTTGTGCCATATCTGGAGCGGTTGGAACTCACGCCAATGTCTCGCCAAAAGTCCAAGAATATATTGCCAAAAAATTAAATTTAACATCAGAAACTACTTCAAGCCAAATCATTCCACGAGACCGCCACGCCATGTTTTTCGCGACTTTGGGCGTTATTGCCTCATCGATTGAAAATATCGCAATCGAGATTCGCCACTTACAAAGAACCGAAGTTTTGGAGGTCGAAGAATTTTTTTCCAAAGGACAAAAAGGCAGTTCGGCGATGCCTCACAAACGCAATCCAGTTTTGAGCGAAAATTTGACAGGCTTGGCGCGCATGGTTCGCAGTGCCGTTATTCCCGCCATGGAAAATGTCGCTTTGTGGCATGAGCGCGACATTTCACATTCTTCGGTCGAAAGAATGATTGCTCCCGACGCTTGTGTTACGCTTGATTTCGCCTTAACGCGCTTGGCAAGTTTGATCGAAAATTTGACGGTTTATCCGCAAAATATGCAACGCAATCTCGAAAATTTAGGTGGCTTAGTTTTTTCACAAAGAGTGATGCTCACTTTAATCGACGAAGCCGGAATTTCACGCGAAGATGCCTACAAAATCGTGCAATCGAACGCTATGAAAATTTGGGCAAAAGAAGCCACAAGTTTTTTAGAATTACTCAAAGCCGAACCCGAAATTATGCAAAAATTAGGTGAGAAAAAACTCACCGAACTCTTTGATTTGAAATATCACACCAAACCTGTTGATGATATTTTTAACGCAGTTTTCAAATAAATTTTTCTTTAATTTAATTTAAAAAATATGACAATCTCAATTTATGAAACCTCGGTTTTGACCTACATCCGTCAGCTTGAA
>CAJBXX010000182.1 GCA_903959715.1 uncultured Alphaproteobacteria bacterium
GATTGGTCTTGGTTGCTTAACTGCTTTAGGAGTAGGACTCATCACCTTACCAGTTGCAATTGGGATTGGCGCAGTTGTGGCTGGAGGATTTGGAGCGAAAGAGTTAATAAATATGAGAGGGGAGAAAAAAGCGATTGATCCTAATCAAGCAAGATATGAAAAAGCTCCACAACAAGGTTTTAAAGAAGTTAATCAAGAACGCGGATCCTTAAATGAAGACCAGCATGAAGGAAAAAGAATAGGCGAAGAAATAGCTCTAGAACATTTATTGAATCCTAGGACTACAAAAACAAATAGTCGAATTATACAAAAATATCAATTGGAAGAAATAAAACAAAATCTATCGCCCCAACAAAAAAAAAATGCAAACTTTAAATTAAGAGTAGCCCAAGCAGCAAAAGAATTAGCAATTAACTTTACTGACAAACCCACAATATCAACAGACATGTTGGAAGATTATAAAAAAGACTTTATAAAAAAAGCGATATATATAAACGAAAATACTACAAGTTCTAAAACTGGAAAAAATATAATAAATTCTGTGAAACTTAAAGCAATAAGAAAAAATGTCACTATCCAACTGGCAACTAATGAATATAATATTACTACAATACCTGAAAGATTAAGAGAAAATGCAATTGCCACATCGGCATTCGATGAAGTGGCTAATGTTATTACAGCGCATCAACAAAAACCATCTTCAAACCTAGGTTCACCAAGCGTGAAACAGGAGAGAAGAGAAAATATTATTTTATTATGAATTCACCTAATTACACTGGTTTAGGAATTGGCATTGGAGCATTGGCTGGAATCGGTATTTTTGGTTGTGCCTTATCTGCTGGAATCATAGCGACCCCATTATTAGTTCCAGCTGGTTTAGGAATCATTGCTGGCTCAGCACTTGCGGGCGGGATAATTGGCAATTTAGTTCCATCAAATTCACCCCAACTAACATCGAGCTCTTTTTCAAGAAATATATTTAGCCCTTCTGACCCATCCCCCAATTCTAATATAGATTTGTATGGCACAAGAAATCTTTGGCAAAATTGTTTTCCTTGTTGCTCAAGAAGATAATTTTTAAAAATTATTAAAACCAATCTTTTTTCTTATAAAAAACCATTTGAGCGATGGTTAAAATTGTCATGATAATGCAGGTTATATAAAAACCATTCGGATTTTCTGCTCCCGGAATTTTTTGAAAATTCATACCAAATAAACTCGTTATAAAAGTTAAAGGCATAAAAATTATGGCGATCATCGAGAGCTTAAACATATTGTTGTTAATCTTCTCGTTCAAGGCGTGAGAAAGTTCATCATGCAAAATTTTTGAACGCATCAGAACTTCATCGACTTCCTCAATCGTGTGAATAATTTGGTCAGAATCTTCTTGAAAGTGACGAATGGCATATTCATCAATCCACGGATATTGACAATTACGCAAGCTCAGAATTACATCTTTTTGTGGGGATAGATAACGCCTAGAGACCGTTAGTTGTGAACGAGTATGAACAATGGTGTCGCGATATTTCATATTGCGAGTTGTCAAAACTTCTTGCTCGATTTCATCAATCGCCTCGCCCGTCGCGTAAATATATTCACTAATATTTTGCAAAGTTAAAGTAATCAAATTATATAAAAATTCTCCCGAATTTTTAATTTTAAAACCTTCATTTATTTTTTTCTCAATTTCAAAAATTGATTTCATTGGACGCTTCTGAATAGTGATTACGCGCTCATTATCAATCCACATTCGCACCGAAACCATTTCCGAAGTTTTGCTATTTTTGGTTTCGTTAATGCCACGCAAAATCAACAACATTCCGTGCTCAAAACGCACTATCCTAGGACGCGTCTCTTCGGCAATCAAGGCATCGATTATTAAACTATCCAAATAATCAACCTCTTTTTGAAGCCATTTTTTTGTTGCTTTATTTATGCCATCAAGATGAACCCAAGACAGGCTTGGATTTTTTAATTCATTCGCAACTTCACGAGTATCAAGCTTCGAAGCGTCACCATTTTCGTTAAAAGAATATGAAAATAAAATATGATTTTGTTGTTTTGCCATGATTAAATTTTCTTAAATTTAAATTTTTTTTAAAAATTAAAATAACAATTTATTTAAAAAAACCAACATTATTTAAGGTTTTTGCGATAAATATTATTAACAATTGGTAAATAAATTTTATAAGGAATTATGCGTAAAAATTTTAAGATAAAGGTAAATTTTTTAGGGAAATGAATTTCAAATTTTTTCGCCATCAATCCTTGATAAATATAGTCCGAAGCCTGTTCTTGAGAAATCAAAAACGGCATTGGGAATTTATTTTTTGCGGTCAAACGCGTTTTAACAAATCCAGGATTTATCACCGAAAGCGTAATATTATTGGCTTTTAATTCGGCATAAATTCCTTCGCATAAATTTATTATCGCCGATTTAGAGGCACCGTAAGTAAAAGATTTAGGTAAACCTCTATAACCCGCAACACTTGCGATTGTAGCGATATGACCATTTTTATTTTGCATAAAATGAGGAGTAATTACATGCAAAAAATTTAAAAATCCGTCAAAATTTACATGCATAATTTTTTTAGCAAGTTCTAAATCGAAATCACGCAAATCCATCTGTTCGTAGATTGCACTTGCAAAAATTACCAAATCAATTTTATGATTTTTTACTAAAATATTTTGCCAAGTTTTTTTCAAAGCTTGATAATCTTCGACATCAACAATTTCAACGGCAATTTCTCCGTAATTTTCTAAATTTTGCGAAGATTTTTTTTCTTCTTCAATTGCGATTTTTAAAAGATTTAAATTCTCTAAAGAGCGCGCCGATGCCACAACATTATAACCATTTTTACAA
>CAJBXX010000183.1 GCA_903959715.1 uncultured Alphaproteobacteria bacterium
AAAAAAATTAAAAATCTATTGTTCGACCGTTTTTAACCCAGTCGCCGTAACGAGTATTATCTTCTGGTTTTTTTAAATCATCTTCGATTTCTAAATTTTCTGTTAAAATTTCAGAATCTTTTTTAGTTAAATTTTCGGTTTTTGGCTCTGGTTTCATTTTGTATTTTTTTATAATTTTGGTAGAAAAATAGTCTAAAATTTTGAGTAAAAATATTTTTTAATTAATGTTCTTGTCCTTGTCCACTGCTAATTGGGGATAAAGCTGCGCCTAATTTAAATCCTGTTCCCTCGACAAGAGACATGTCGCCTAATTTTAATAAATTTTTCTTTGCAACCGCATACCCATCATGAGATATGCTTCCAATTAAACTATCCGCAAATGAAAATATTTCTCCCTCAAGAGCCCCGCCTTTTGGAAGTATTGAAGCCAAACTGCCAGTTGCCAAACAAGTATCTAAACCTTCTCCTCCTAACCTAATGTTTTCATCGATTCCTTTTTTCATTCCTTCGCCTCCGCCACTTTTTGGAATTCCCGAACCTGGGACTATTTGACTTTTAAAAGCTTCCTCGCCTTCGTTGACACGGCTAGATTGGGAATGAGCAATATCTGATGACATAAAAATTATTTAGATGAATCAACCGCAGCAACGGCCGACATGTTAAGAATATCATTGATCGAAGACTGCATCGTAACGATTTGAACTGGCTTTTCAAAGCCATCTAAAATTGGTCCGATCACCGTGCAATTACCAACTTCTTCAAGAAGTTTTGTAGCAATGCTAGCTGAATGAAGCCCTGGGCAAATTAAGATATTTGCCGGTCCCGTCAATCGACAAAATGGATATTTTGCCATTTTGTCAGGATTTAAAGCAACATCGGCGGTCATTTCGCCATCATATTCAAAATCAACTTTCATACCATCGAGTATTTCAACCGCATGCTTCATGCGACTTGATTCATTTTTCAAAGCACTTCCAAAATTTGAAAATGATAAGAATGCAATTTTGGGTTCATAGCCCATTTTGCGAACTTTTTTAGCAGTTTGAATAGCGATACTAACCAAATGTTCCGAAGATGATAATTCTGAGCAAGCGGTGTCGGCAATAAAGATTGTTCGACCTTTGGAAATTATCATTGAAACACCGAGAACGATGTGATCTTTTTTGTTTTTAATCACTTGCCAAATATCTTTTAGAGATTTGCTATAACCGCGTGTTAAGCCAGTTACGAGTAAATCGCCATGACCACAAGCCAGCATCGAGCCAGCAAAAATATTGCGATCGGTTTTGATCATTCTCGCGCAATCAGAAAGCAAAACTCCTTTGCGTTGAAGCTTTGAATAAAGATAATCGATATATTTATTGTTTTCACCGGAAATCGCTGAGTTGTAAATCTCGATGCCTTTTTCATCGATATTTAATTCTTGCATTTTTTCAAGAATTCTCTCTTTTTTTCCAACTAAAATTGGTTTGCCATATTTGTTATCACGCCACATACTAGCAACCTTGATAATTTCTGGCTGTTCGCCTTCGGCAAAAATAACATTTTTCGGCGATCTTTTTAATTTTTCAAAAATTAAACTCAAACTATTGACCGAAGGATCGCGACGCGCTTGAAGTTGCTTGGTGTAAGCGTCCCAATCTTTAATTGGCTTTCTAGCGACACCGCTTTCAACCGCAGCTTTTGCAACCGCGACGGGAACCGTGTAAATCAATCTAGAATCGAATGGGGTAGGGATGATATAATGAGGACCAAATTTCATTTCGCGACCGCCATAAGCTTTTATGACCTCGTCTGGAACTGGTTGACGAGCGATTTCAGCGATGGATTTGACAGCGGCGATTTTCATCTCTTCATTAATAGTTGAAGCTCTAACATCGAGGGCTCCGCGAAAAATATATGGGAAACCCATCACATTGTTAACTTGATTTTCGTAATCACTACGCCCAGTTGCAACAATGGCATCGCTCCTAGCTTCATGAACTTCTTCGGGCAAAATTTCTGGATCAGGATTTGCCATGGCGAAAATTACCGGATTTTTTGCCATCGATTTAACCATCTCTTTAGTTACCGCTCCCTTAACCGAAAGACCAAGAAAAACATCCGCTCCCTTCATCGCATCAGCTAAAGTTCGAGCTTTAGTCTCAACGGCGTGAGCTGATTTCCATTGATTCATGCCGTCGGTGCGACCTTTGTAAATTACACCTTTGGTATCACATAAAAGTGCGCTTTCATGAGGCAAACCCATTGCCTTTAAAAGCTCTAGACAAGCGATTCCGGCCGCGCCGGCTCCGTTAACGACAACTTTTATTTCGTTAAATTTTTTGCCCGATAAATGTAAAACATTAAGAATCCCGGCGGCTGAAATTATTGCCGTGCCGTGTTGATCATCGTGAAAAACCGGAATATCCATAATTTCACGAAGCTTGCTCTCGATAATAAAGCATTCTGGCGCCTTGATATCTTCAAGATTAATTCCGCCCCAGCTTGGCCCGAGATATTTTACGGCGTTAATAAATTCATCAACATTTTCGGTATCAACTTCAATATCGACTGAATCAATATCGGCGAAACGCTTGAACAAAACTGATTTTCCTTCCATCACAGGTTTGCCGGCAAGAGCGCCAAGATTACCAAGCCCAAGAACCGCTGTGCCGTTTGAAATAACAGCGACATAATTACCTTTTGCGGTATAATCATAAGCTAAATCAGGATTTTTTTGAATTTCTAAACATGGCACCGCAACTCCGGGAGAATAGGCGAGGGCGAGTTCGCGTTGAGTGTTGAGTGGCTTGGTTGCATGCATAGCAACTTTCCCAGGCTGTCCCTGAATATGAAAATTTAGTGCCTCAATTTCTTTTTGAGTTTTGCTATTTGATTTTAAAGAATTCTTTGAATCATCAATATTATTTTGCGAATTTTTTTTGTTTGACATAATTAATTTTAAAATGTTAAAAGTTAAATCAATTTAACTACCTAAATTACTTTTTAAATTTTTATTGTCAAAAAATGTTTATGGATTCATTTGAAATTCTTCAAGAAAATATTTTAGAAAACTGCTATAAAAAGCATGAAAGAGTAAGGCAAATCGACTTTTTAATCCTTCATCATTTGCAAGCAAATTCTATCGCAGAAACTATCGAAGCCCTCGAATATCATCAGGTGAGTGCACATTTTTTGGTTGATAAAAATGGTAAAATTGTGCAATTAGTTGATGAAAATGATATCGCATTTCATGCTGGAGTAAGTTGCTGGAATGGTTTTGAGGGTTTAAATACTAATTCAATTGGCATTGAGTTTATTAATTCTAATCCGTTTTCAAATAATTTTTCTCGCGAGCAAATGCTGGCTGGCGTTGATTTGGCGAGTTATTTAATCAATAAATATCAAATTCAAAATAGATATGTTTTAGGTCATTCCGATGTCGCTTACAATTCGGCAACTGGTTTTCTAGATCGCAAACAAGATCCTTCGCATTTATTTGATTGGGAATTTTTGGCAAAAAAAAATATCGGATTATATCCAAATTTACTTTTGAATTCAAGCGATGAAACCATGTTATTCGAACTCGGAGACCAAAATTTACAAATCGAAAAAATTAAAAGCAATCTACAAGAATTTGGCTACAAAGTTACGAATATCAATAATATTTTTGATGAAGAAATGCAAATGTTGGCACGAGTTTTTAACCGCCATTTCAATAACAAAATAGATTTACGAAGCCAAGATTTGTGGCTTCAAAGTTCGAATTTAAACCTCTTAAATTTACTAACGCAAATTTAGAAGAAAGATGATTTTTTTTGTGAAAAAGCCTCAAATAGCCGTTTAGGCTATTTTTTTTACGCAAAATTAACAGGGAGAAAACGCTTCGTCGCTTTTCTCAATCAAAATATTCATTTTGATTTCGAAGACGACTCGCCCCTGGGAACCGCGTCGCTTCGCTC
>CAJBXX010000184.1 GCA_903959715.1 uncultured Alphaproteobacteria bacterium
GATCATTTCTTTTTTGCTATAATCGTTATTTTCAATGAAACGCGTTAAGATGTCATTTCCGTTGGTGGCGATGATAAGTTTGTTAATATTTAAACCCATTTTTTTTGCCAAAAATCCGGCGTAAATATCGCCAAAATTGCCACTTGGAACCGAAAATGAAATTGGAGTTTTTTCATCACAGGCAAGACGCAAAGCGCTGTAAAAATAATAAACAATTTGCGCCATAATTCGAGCGAAATTTATCGAATTTACCGCCACCATTTTTTTGCCATTTAGAAAATCTTGATCGCCAAACATTTTTTTAACTATATTTTGGCAATCATCAAAATTGCCATTCAAAGCGATATTGAAAACATTGTCTTGAATCACGGTGGTCATTTGACGGCGCTGAACTTCGGAAACTTTTTGATGCGGATACATAATAAAAATTTCGGCATTTTTGCAATGCATGCAACCTTGAATCGCCGCCGAGCCGGTATCGCCCGAAGTGGCTCCGATAATTACAATTTTTTGATCACGAATTTTTAAAAAATAATCCAAAACATTGCCCAAAAATTGCAAAGCAAAATCTTTAAACGCCAAAGTTGGTCCATGAAATAATTCGAGTAAATAATGATTTTTATCGAGTTGTTTAAGTGGTGCTATCGCTTGATGAGAGAAGGTTGCGTAAGATTTAGCGATAATTTTTTTATATTCATCATTGGGAATTTCATTATCAACAAAAATGCGCGTAATTTCAAAAAATAATTCTTGATAAGACATTTTACGCAATTCTTTGAGTTTTTTCTCGTCAAAACTTGGTAAAAATTCGGGGATATAAAGCCCGCCATCACTTGCTAAACCTTGAAATATAACTTCTTCAAAATTTAAAATTGGGGCTGATAATCGAGTTGAAATAAATTTCATTGTTTGATTTTTGAATTAAAAAACTTTAATGTGAATTAATAAATAAATTTTAGCTAAAAAATCCTTTATGTCAACCATCGCAAAAAATATTAAGCATCAAGAAAGACCAAACCATTTATATCGAAGTGGCGTTGGCGTAATGATTATAAATAAACATAAAAAAATTTTCGTCGGCAAGAGAATCGACAATCAATCGGATTCTTGGCAAATGCCTCAAGGTGGAATTGATGCGGGCGAGGATGAAGATGTGGCAATGTTTCGTGAGCTATATGAAGAAACCGGAATTTCCAATAAATTTGTTAAAATTATAAAAAAAAGTGATAATTATTTTTATTATGATTTGCCTTATAAATTGCAAAAAAAATTTTGGGGCGGGAAATATTTGGGACAAAGACAAAGATGGTATTTATTAGAATTTTTGGGAGAAGATTCCGATATAAATATTTTAACGCAAGAGCCGGAATTTTCCGAATGGAAATGGATTGACAAAATAAATTTAATACTATTAATTGTTAATTTTAAACGCGATCTTTATCAACAAATTATCAACGAATTCACTGATTTTTTATAAAATTTATGAAAAAAGAAATTAACTTTTACGAAGTTGACGAGGGTGTTGTCAAAGCAATGGCGCCAGTGCTTCTCAAAATTCTTGATGAAAAAAAACGCACTTTTATTTTCATTAAAAATCTTGAAAAAATTAAAGAAATTGATGCCTCTTTGTGGAGTTACGGACGCAGTAAATTTATTCCGCATGTTACTATTTTTGATAAAGATTTTGAAAGCGAGAAACAGCCAATTTTAATTTCCAATGAAGAAAAAAATTTAAATAATGCGGATTATTTAATTTTTCTCGACGAGCCGAATCAAAATTTTCTCAAAGGTTTTTCTCGCAGTTTTTATTTTTTTGAAAATTCGCCAAATTGTTTAAATGTAAAAGCTGATAATTTTTACAAAAAACAAGCGGGAAAATGGACAAAGGTTTTAAATTAATTTTAATTTTTAAATATTATGGCGAGTGGTTTTTTTGGTATTGATATTAGGAAAGCTTTTAGCTCTTTGAGCTCGGCAATTCTTAATTTAGATCAATTTTTTTCTCAAAAACAGAATTCTTTCGATTCAGTTTTGCAGCCAACTAAAACTCTTGATTTGAAAACTAAAGAAAATATCAAGAGTTATTTTGATGAAATCAAAATGGAAGAAAAATCTTTGGAACAAAAAATACAAAAGTTGCACGAAATAAAAGAAAGTTTTTATAAACATTATGAACGGTCGAAATTACTAAGCGGGGATGGTATATTCAAAAAAAATAAAGAATTAGCCGATTCAGCTATTAAAATTCTTCTTGCCATTGCAAATAATAGCGAACCCGATCCTCGTGATGTAAATAAAAATCAGGTAAATGATTGTATTAATTTGATGATCGATATAGCTAAAACAAGTGAAACAGCTAAAGCAAGTGAAACAGCTAAAGCAAGTGAAACAGCTAAAGCAAGTGAAACAGCTAAAGCAAGTGAAACAGAGAATTCAGAAAAATTGGCAGAAGTTAGAAAATATTTTGAAGAAAAGCCTTTTACTTTAAATCTCTATAGAGAGATATATGGAAGTGATCAAAAATCAACAAATGATATTTATGTAAAATTGATGTCTTTACACTCGAAAACCGATGTTAATTTTTCATCCGAAGAGATAGAAATTGCTTACAATATTATGCAAAAGTTAGCGATTAAAAGATCAACTCAAGAAGTAGCACCGAGGGCGATGGAAGTCGTCACCTCAACAGTATCGCAGATAAGTCTTCGCCATGATAGTGAATTATTGGCACCCCTCCTTGAGGATGAGTCTTCGTCAAAAATGGTTCAAGGCACCACCACCGGGGGCACCACCACTGAAATTCCTATAAAAAAACCTCCTAGATCGATTTGGCTTAAAAGTTATTCATCAGGATTGCGTCGCGTTTCAGGAGAAGTGCGAGATAAAACAGAGCTTTATGAAGAGTTTCTATCTAAAATAAGTGAAGAAAGAGAAGAGCCAGAAAGACAAGATAAATTAAAGAAAAGTTTAGAGGAGCGTTTTAAGCTTTTTAATTCTCATTCGTATCATGATGAAATAGTAAAAATGAAAAAAAATTTTCCAGACCCCAATCATATTGAAATTAAAGATGATGAAATGAGTAAAGATATCAAAAATGCTTTTCTTAAAATGAATCAATTTATTGTGCAACGCATTAAAAATATTACTTTTTCAACTAAAGAAATGCAAATCATTGAATTTTCTTTGGACAAGGCGAAAGATCTTGCTTCGGCTCCAAAAACTTCACCGAAATTTGAAGAAAAATTTTTTATACCTAACTTAGCAGCTGGCAATCAAGGTGGTAATATTATTACCTTGTAATGTCTTGCAATAATTTAATTGGCTTAATACAAATTTAGTTTTGAAGCGAATTGAATCGCGACATTCGCGATGAGTTTTGTTTTTTATTTTTCTAAATATTTTTTACCAACAAAGTATCAACGAATTTACTAATTTTTTATAGAATTTATGAAAAAAGAAATTAACTTTTACGAAGTTGAAGAGGGTGTTGTCAAAGCAATGGCGCCAGTATTTCTCAAAATTCTTGATGAAAAAAAACGCGCTTTCGAAGAAAAAAATTTAAATAATGCGGATTATTTAAATTTTCTCAAAGACTTTTCTCGCAGTTTTTATTTTTTTGAAAATTCGCCAAATTGTTTAAATGCAAAAGCTGATAATTTTTACAAAAAACAAGCGGGAAAATGGACAAAAGTTTTAAATTAATTTAAATTTTTAATAAGTTATGTTTCGAAGTTGTTTGAGTTGTATTCCAATGGGATGTTTTCGTGGCGCCGTAGCTAATGATTATGAAATCGCAACCACAGCTGAAATCGGAATCTTTGGTGATACCGCTAACTTCGACAAAAACCCCCATCATAAAATTGCACCTGAAGAAGAATTGCAACGAAATAAAGCTCAACTAGATGAGAAAAATTTAGGAATAATTAATTCGCCCCAACTATTCATCCTTCCTCAGTTAGCTAAGGATGATGGAGTTACTCCAATTAACATTGCTAGCGTTCAAAATGCAGGTTTTGCAAATTCAGAAATAATTAATTCGCCCCAACTATTCATCCTTCCTCAGCCTGTTAAAAATTCTGATCCCATAGTTAGTAATTCTCCATCTAACATTATCAGTGGTGCTTTAGGTCATAAAAATAATACCAATACTTTAAGGGAAAAATTACCAATAGTTTTGAAAGTTAGACCGTTGGAAAAGGGTGAGAATATGTTGGGAAGAGAATTTTTTAATTAATTTTAATTTTTAAATATTATGGCGAGTAGTTTTTGGGGTTTAAATATTACTGTATTGCAAACTGGGATTTTGAATTTTTTGAGTAATCCTTTAGGTATTTTTGAAAATAGAAATGATGCAAAGGAAAGCAATAGTGATAGTGCTCCGCGTTCGCAACTTGGTTCTAGACTTGGTTCTAGTTTTGTTTCAGATTCTAATAGTCCTAGAAATTTAGATTCAGTTCTCTTTACTGGCCCAGATCGGAGGCCCGACCCGATAAGACCAAGTATTGTTCCCCCCCCATTAGATTTAAGTAAAATTAGAGATGGATTGGATGGTTCTAGCTCCGGTTCTAAAACAGAAAGTTATGCAAGTGATCCCGTTATTCTTGATCAAGGATTTCGCTCAAGTAAAAACGGCATTCCTGTAGTTTTGAAACTAAAGCCAGCGAAAAAGTCAGCTATTTTTGATACTATTGATGAAGCTGAGGAAGTTTATATTGACGACATTGAATTTCGGAGGATGATTGCTCAAAAAGCGCAATTTCCCATCAGAGCGATGAGTCAGAAAACAACTTCCTTCGCTCCTACTCCTCATCCAATAATCTACTCAGATCCGCTATCCGTTCCAACGCAACAATCGCCTATAAATGAGGGAGTGATTTTTTATTCCAAAAAACAAAGCTTAGAAGATGCTCCAACATTAGAAGATGAAGTCAAAGCTTGTTTTAAAAAAACACTTGGCTCCATGACGCCTCAGGGGAAAACCGAAGAATTGTCAAAAATGAAAAAAGAATTTATTGGGGTTTTGAAAATTTTCGAACCTGATTATAATCCTAATTCACTTAATGATGTTTTTAAAAAATTTGCTAAAATTGCTCAAAACCCCAACACTAAAACAGGGGTTAAATTTTCAGATCAAGAGAGTGAAATCGTTTCTTTGTTTCTTAATTATGTTGATGAAAAAAATAAGCACGCTTCCGAAAATGGGCAGAGTGAGGTTGCGATAGATAAGCCTTCGTCGTCATTAGGTCCAATATTAAGTCCAATAGAAGTAGTTTCGACTACTTTTCGACACGAAACGATTCCTTTAGATCAAGCTTCGAAACCTATTAATTCTTCTCTTGCGATGCTGTCTGAATTTGGAGGTGAGGGTGAGGATGGTCCATCTTTGCCTCATGAAATTAATAATCTAAAATCTGAAAACCCCAAAACTAATCCCGCATTGTTAACACAAGGTTTACCAATATTAAAAGAACGCCTAGCTGATCTTAATTCCTATAGCGAAACAGGAAGTTCTCCTCTTTATGCTGGCAAAGCCACAAAAGAACAATTTTTAAATCTTTGTGTTGATAAAATTATTTCAGAATTAGATAAAGGGGATGGTAAAGTTTATAATGCGTTGATTGCTAATATCCCGCTTGCATCTAATATTCAGGAAGAACAAATTGCGAATGATTTAAGAAATAAAGATAGTTTATTAAGGGTTTTGGTTATTGATAAATTAATTAATTCTGTAGAATTACATCAAGATTTAGAAAAGTCTGGGGTTTATCTTTTAAGGAATAAGCCGAGGTCATCTTCACGGGCATCGAAGACAGAGTCGAGCTCTGAAGATGTCTTTGCCCTTTAATGTCATTTCCAATAATTTAATTGGCTTAATGCTTTTATCTTTAAATCGAATCGCCTTTTTGTTAGTGAATCGTGACTTCATAAAAAATGATTTCTTGATTTAATTTTTAACTAAAAACCCTTCACCCTAGCCACCTCCCCACAAGTGGGGAGAGGGGATAACGGCGAGGATTTTTTTCAAAAAAATAAATTAAAAACCCCTCTTCAATATTTCGCTTTGGAATAAAAAATAATCAATCCAATTCCTTCTTTAGATTTTTTATTTATCACATAAAATCAATCCATCGAATCCTCCCTCTCTCTGCTTGCTTAGGATGGGGTTGGGGTGAGGGGTTTTAAAAAGAAAAATTTAAAAATTAAAATCAAGAAATTGTTATTATTTTTTTGCAATTTTTTGTTGTTCAACGCTTCGTCCTTTTCAAGAAAAAGATGAAGCGCTTTTATCAAAAAACAAAAATAAAAAACCCAAAAACTCATCGCGAATACGACGATTCATTCGCCGTGAAGCGATTCGATATTAAATTAAATTTGCTTTAGCAAATTTAAGTAAATCTTATTTTGTTTTAACTAACTTTACGCGTATCAAGTAAATTTATTTTATTTAGTAAATAGATATAAATTATTACAAAAACTCTTTACAAATAAATAAATTAGTATTA
>CAJBXX010000185.1 GCA_903959715.1 uncultured Alphaproteobacteria bacterium
AAACAAAAAAAATTAATATTTTTCTAAATGATGCTCTATCTCAAGGCGTTGTAGAGAAAGATAATAAAGAAAAATTGCAAAATTTTGCCAAAAATTACGAACAAAAATCACTTATTTCATTTGTAAATCTAGTAGGTTTTTTTGGCGGGTTCGCCATTATTTTGGGATTAATTTTAATTATCTCTCACAATTGGGATAAATTTTCTAATCTTGCTAAATTTTCCGCTTACATTTTTATACTTATTGGGTTTTATTTTTTTGCATATTTTCTAAGCAAAAAAAATCCAAAAACTTCACAAATAATTTATTTTGTAATCGCTGGCTATATTTTGGCTGGAATAGGTTTAATTGCCCAAATTTATAATTTAAGTAGCAAAAGTGGTGAAGCTTATTTGATATGGTTTTGCATGATTTTGCCAATGGCTATTTTGCTACGCAATGCTAGCATTGGATTAATGGCTTTGTTGAATTTTTATTACTGGATACTAATTAATGCAAATCTTAATTTTTACCATAATGTTTTTGGCAATAATATGAAAAATCAAATATTGTTTTTCACGACTTTTTTTAGTAGCATGATTTTATTTCCCAAGACTTTTAGTCGCGTAGGAGAAACATTTAGACATATTAGTTTTTTTGGTTATTTTATTTTGGGATTAATGACTTTTTTACTAAGCTTTATAGATGAGCTTTCCCCGACAAAATTAAATATTCATCCATATTTAATTATAATGATTATTTTTAACATAATGTGCTTAACAAATAATTTTATCAGACTCCCCCCTGAAGAAAGGAGTCGTTCAAAAATTATTCAAATGCCAGAATTCACAATTATTTTACTAAATATCATTTCATTATTGGCATTTACAAGTCAAATTTTAATCTCAATTCTATATTCATTTGTTTGGTTTGCGGGTTTTGGAGTGATGATATATAGAGGCGAAATAGAAAGAAGCAAAACAATGATTAACATTGGAACCTGGTGCATTATGATCGGTCTAATAGCAAAATTTTTTGATTATTTTAGAACCATGCTATTCACCGGTTCTATGTTTATTTTATTCGGTGTAGTGCTAATTTTGATTGCCTATTTAGGAGAAAAATACCGCAAAAATTTAATTAATAAAATTTTTAAAAATCATGTTATCTAAAAATAAATTAATTTTTCTAATAGCCACAATTCAAGTTTTATTTTTTTCCAGCTGGTATTATTTAGAATCTAAAAAATTAAATGAACCGACATCAAAAATTATTCTCGTAAAAACTGTACCCGTTGATCCTCGAGACTTTTTAAGTGGAAATTATTTTATCTTATCATATGAATTTAGTAACTTTGAGAATTATGCTAATCAGAGCGAAAAAATTAGGACATCAGGTGAGAAAATCCAGGCTCTTCTCCTTGATGGCGATCAATATAAAAACAATGAAACTGAAATTTATGTAGTTCTAAAGAAAAATAATCTTTGGCATGTTCCAGATTATTTTTCACTCGAAAAACCATCGATAAAAGACGATGAGGTCTTGATAAAAGGGAAATATAATCCCTTCACCAAAAGCATAGCATATGGAATAGAGAAATTTTTTATCAATGAGAATAGGAAGGAACCGAAAATGGGAGATAAGGTTGAGGTTACACTTATAGTTGGAAATGATTTAACTCCAAAAATCAAAAATGTCATCATAAACGGCATTCCTGTTGAATAATTCAAAACAAAAAACATCGCCATTATCCCTCCTCCTCCTTTCACCCTCATACTCTTACACCCCTACAATTTTTTGGTAATAGTTTTAACGCTTTCGGTGTCATAGCTCTCCCCTTGAGGGAGAGCGGATTCTAGAAACTTAACGGTAGTTAAAGTTTCTAGAATCGTGAGGGGTCAAAAACCGACAGCAAGAACGGGTTTAAGGATAACTCAAAATTAAAACAAAAAAATTCCATAAATGGTGATTTCTTGACTTTATTTTTAAACTAAAAAATATTCCGATTTTTTGTAAAAAAACCATCAAAAAATAGAAAAATAACTTAAAAAATCACCGATTTTTCTTTAAAAAGTTTATAAATTTGTGGATTAAAGTTGAAATCAAGAAATCGCCATCTTAGGAATTTTTTTGTTTATCAACGCTTCGTCCTTTTCTTCGAAAAGAACTCGCCCCAGGGATTGCGTCGCCTTCGCTCCTAATCCCGTTATTTGCTAAAAATAGCCGTTTAGGCTATTTTTTAACGCAAATAACCCTCAAGGGGGGAGCTACAGCCCGTTAGCTTGACGAGTGTTTTTGTAAAGTGTTGGGGTGTAAGCCCGCAAGGGGAGAGCTAAGCCCGAAGGTTTTCCGAGTTTGTAGGTGTGTAAGGGTTAGGGTGAGGGGGTTTAAAAATAAAATTTAAACAAACAAAATTATTACAAATTGATTACGAAATTTAGTAAACATAACTAAATCTTGCATTCCCAAATTCATAATATTATAAAATTTTTGAAGTTAAAAAATATTTG
>CAJBXX010000186.1 GCA_903959715.1 uncultured Alphaproteobacteria bacterium
GATGTTTGTTGGTCATGTATATTGCCAATATCGATTGGAGCTAGTCCCGTAGTTCCCGGAAAAACTGCCGATACTTTTAATTTTCCTTCACCGCTTTGCGTATGTCCCGCTCCGCCTCCAATTTTTGTTAGACCCGGAATTGCTATTGGTTATTGGGAACCAATTAGAATGGTTGATGTAACTAAAGAACCGTTTTGCTTTGTAGGAATTGGTGGCAAAAAAATTGATCCAGGAATTTCAATTGGATCGGCGGGAGATCCTGAAATTGGCACGGGAAATCAAGAAGATCCTGCAACTTGGAATGTGCATTGGTATATTTATCCAATTTTTAGTTTGCTTGGAATTTTGTTTGATGGAATATGCGCAGAATTAACTCAAAGTTTTGATGTGGCTTATATTACCGAAATAGATCCTCTATGGCTTGATGATGAATTATCATTTTTAATCAATCCCGAAGCAATTTTATTTGGCAATATTATTGCTCAAGCTGCTTGTGTTGCCGATTGCTTATCAGCTTCATTTTGGTTGCCTCTAGATCCGTTATTTTGGTGTTCGGGTTGTCAGGGAGGAATGTATCCGGCAAACGGCAAAGTGCTTACTCATAATACTTCAATTCAATCTTCATCTTTAGTGGTTTCAAGAATGCTTTACAAATTGCATCGTGAAGTGATGTTGCCAATTACTTCTGGTCCCGAAGCGATATGCCAAGCCATTCCATCGCCGATGATAAAAAAATCACAATATCGCACGCAACTCACTGTTCCCGTGCCAACTATTGATCCTTTTATGGGTTGCAATCCACTTGGAAAATCAACATTTTTTTGGGAATCAATGAGGGAAATTCCTGTGAGTGGCGAAGATTTTAATTATTTAATTTGGAGGAAAAGAAACTGCTGTGCATTATAGAAAATCATTACACAAATTATCATTTTTACTAATCATTATTTTATTTTTAAATGAAGATTTATTAGCAAATAATAAAATTGAAAATATCGATTTTGAAGCTAATCAATTGATTGATTTTGTTGAGAATAAAAAAGAGCAAGAAATCAAGAATCATCAAGCGGAAGTCGATGATATTATTAAAAAAACTGCCGAAATAAAAACCCAAAATAATTATAAAAAATCGATCGATTGGTTAGCTAAAAATAATCAAAAATTATTTTCGCAACAAACTAAAAAATTGCCAAAAATTGATTATGATATTGATGATAATCATAGAAAAAATGACGCAATTGCTCAATTGCTTCACAATTATCGATTTAAATCCGATGAAATAAAAAAAACCTCCATAAGTCATTATCCATTGATGATTTTTGTTTCAGCATCCATTCCCAAAGAAAGTTTAAAAGACTTGATGTATCAAGCTAAAAAAGCCGGTGCAGTTTTGGTTTTTAACGGCTTAATTGGCAATCTTAAAAATACTCAAGAATTTTTAAGTAATATTTCCAAAGATGATTTATCGGCAATAATTGATCCTCGATTATTTGAATTATTTCAAATAAAAATCGTGCCAACTTTTATAATTTTAAATGATGTTTTGCAAGATTGTGAAAAAAATAATTGTCAATTGAGCCCCTTACATGATCGCATTGCGGGCAATATTACCTTGCAATATGCCTTAGAACAATTTGCCCAAGATGCCAAAGAAAATAGTTTAGTTTTTGAGTTTTTAAAGAAAATTAAAGGAGATAACGAATTATGAAGAAATCTCTATTAATTATTTTTTTATTATTAACAAAATTAGCTTTAGCCAATAATTTAGAAGAGGTTAGAAAACAGGCTTTAGATTTTGGCTCATCATTCAAAGATTCCGCCAATCAAACTATAAATGAATCCAATAAAGTTAATACTCCGGGCTATGTTAGTGATAATCCTAAAGAGACAAAATATTATGCGGATCCGCAAATGCAAAATGATGCGGAAATTCAAGTAAATAATTCGCCACAAGGCAAATTATTGAGTGAAGATTTGAGTAAAAGACCGCAAATTAATTTGAGTTTAAATGATGAATTTTTAAATAAATCGCAAGCAATTCAAGATAATCCCGATGATGTTGTGGCAATGCTTACGGGCAATTATCAAGAATGTAAA
>CAJBXX010000187.1 GCA_903959715.1 uncultured Alphaproteobacteria bacterium
AATTATTTTTCGCAATTTTATTAAAATTATAATTATTAAAAAATGAAAAAAATTATTTTAGCTTTTTGTTTATTTGCATTAGCTTCATGCACCTCAACACACGGGATTCCAATTTCTGAAAAAAAAGAAGGTTGGTTTAACACTGTAAGAAAGGGAGATTTCATGGTTCCGCCGAATCCACTTTCCATGCTTAATCCGTTTTTGGATCGTGGCTTTATGTATTGCAAAGCTAATGATAAAACTGACAGCATTTTAGCTGATCCAGTTTGTTATAAAGTTAGATATTCAACTTTTGATAATGAAAAACCTAGAGCCGAAAGCAATAAGTTTGAAGAAAAGCTTAAAGAAGAAAAAACTAAAAGTGAGGAAAAAACTAAAAAATAATTTTTTAGGAGCGTAGCTCAACTGGTAGAGTAGCGGTCTCCAAAACCGTTGGTTGGGGGTTCGATTCCTCTCGCTCCTGCCACTTTTAATAAAATATTTGTAGTAAATTTGTGAAATTAATAATAAACTTTTTTAAAGATGTAATTGAAGAATCTAAAAAACTTCATTTTCCTTCGTGGAAGGAAACCTACATCGCAACAATTATAACTTTGATAACAATTGTAATTTTTTCGTTAACAATTTTGTTGGCTGATTTTTTAATTTCAAAAATCATATTTCTAATTTTTGGTTTATAATATGGAACAGAATAATAATTTTAAATGGTATATCCTTAATGTGATGGCTGGGCAAGAAAAGAAAATTGCTGGCGACATTAAAACTTTAATAATGAAGGGCGGGGCGATCAGCAAAGATGTTTCCGAGGTCATTGTTCCAACTAAACCAATCATAAAAATCAAAAAAGGGCAAAAAGTTCAAGAACTGCAAAAACTTTTTCCAGGCTATGTTTTTGTTTACGCCAATTTAACGAACGAAGCTTACGGAATAATCAATTCAATCCCAAAAGTTATGGGATTTTTAGGTGGCAAAAACACTCCGCAAGCCGTTGCTGACGATAAAATGCTCGACATCTTGAAACTCACTTCCGAACAAGAGACCGACAATAAAAATATTTATTTTGAAATCGGCGAAACTCTTAATATCACCGAAGGTCCATTTGAATCATTCAGCGGAGTCGTTGAAGAATTCGATGCCGAGAAGCAAAAAATTAAAATTTCAGTTTTAATTTTCGGACGCGCTACCTCTGTTGAACTCAATGTCAATCAAGTCGAAAAAATTTCCTAATTTTTTTCATAATAAAAACTAAGACTTAATTATAGTTAGTTTAAGTTGTTGGGTTTTATAAAATTTTAATTATTGACTGTCAGAAAAAAGCCTATTATTATCTGACAAAATTGATTAATTTTTGAGTAGAAAATTGTATGATTACCGATAAAATTTTAAAAAAATAAATGCAAAAAAAAGAGGATGGGTCTTTTGTATAAAGGATTTCCACGATCTTGGTTCAAGAAATGCTCTTGATAAGGCATTGTCGCGAATGTCTGATGACAATCAAGCAAAGGCTGGCAATAAAATTATTAGAATTGTTCGCGGAATTTATTATTATCCCATAATTCAAGATGGTATTGGCATTATTCCGCCAAATTTAGATGATATTGCGAACGCAATTGCTAGAAATTCTGGCATTGCAATTTATCCATCTGGAGCTTTATGCGCCAATATGCTAGGACTTTCCAATCAAGTTCCTTCGCAAAATATTTATTGGACGCATGGCAAATCCATGACTAAACAAATCGGCAAAAATACCATAATTTTTAAACATATCAGAATTAATCCAATTCCAAATATTCCATCAATTGTAATGGTGGTGTTGAATGCGTTAAATTATCTTGGGAAAAATAAAATTGATGATGATGCGGTTACTAGATGCTCTGCGGTTTTAAGCGATTCAGATAAAAAATATTTACATAAAATGTCATCAAAAGTTTCGGGATGGCTTGCCGATTTTATTCCTAAAATTATTGCTATTTAACGATGAAAAAATTCACCACATTATCCAAAATCGAAAGAAAAAATTTAATTCAAAAAGTTGCTTTTGAACTAGGAATGAGATTTGATATTATCGAAAAAGATATTTGGGTTTGTTATGTTTTGGAGAAATTATTTTCAATAGAAGAATTGAAGGGAAAGATTGTTTTTAAAGGCGGTACTTGCCTTTCAAAAGCCTATGGTTTGATTGAAAGATTTTCAGAAGATATAGATTTAACAATTAGTAAATCTTGTTTGAATATTAAGGGAACTTCAAAAAAACCAAAAAAAATTATATCGAATATAAGACATGCAACACAAGATTTTATAAGGCTTGAAATCTACGAATTGTTAAAAAAAGCTTTTGATAAAGATTTGGAAAAAAATAGTTGGAGCTTGAATTTTTGCGAAAAAGATAAGGATAAATCGACTTTACTTTTTCAATTTCCAATTTCTGATGATGGAAAACGATTTATGTCAACTAACGACGGATTTGGCATAACAATCAATGGCTCCAGAATGATGGTTAACATCGGACACTACAACTATATCAAGCCAAGCATAAAGCTAGAATTTGGAGCACGTGGAGATGATTGGCCATGTGAAGAAAAAACCGTTGAACCTTATGCTAAAAAAATTCTACCAGATTTTTTTAATGAATCGCAAGTTAAGGTTTTAGATGTTAAAAAAAATTTTATTGAAAAATTGTTAATTTTACATTCCGTTTGTCTTTGTCCAATTGAAAGACAATTAAAAAATCACTATTCGAGGCATTATTATGATGTATTTTGTCTAATAAAATCAGGTATCGCCGAAGAATCTTTAAAATTTCTGGAAATTTTAAAATCAGTAAAAGAAAATAAAATATATTTTTGGGATCAAAGCTGGGAACCCTACAAAGACATAAATTCATTTTCTGATATTAAAATTGTACCAACTCAAGGTTCGCGTTTAAAAGAATTGGAATTGGATTACGAAAAAATGAAAGAAATGTTTTTTGACAAATATCCTAATTTTTTAGAGATGATCAATGAATTAAAACATTTTCAATTAAAAATGGTTAATTTTAAAACTAAAATGATGTAAATTTATGGGAATTTTTGCAAGATATTTAACTATTTGGGTTGGGTTGTCGATCGTTGTAGGTGTTGCTTTGGGAAGAATATTTCCATTTTTCTTTGAATTGCTAAGTCGATTTCAATATGCCAATGTTAATTTTATTGTCGCCATTTTAATTTGGGTAATGATTTATCCGATGATGGTCGGAATTGATTTTTCGACGATCAAAGAAGTTGCAAAAAAACCTAAAGTTTTTGGCATAAGTTTTGTAATCACTTGGTTGATTATGCCCTTCAGCATGGCTATTCTTGGCACTATATTTTTACAACATATTTTTAAAGATTTTATTCCCGAGATTGATGCTAAAGAATATTTGGCGGGTTTGATTTTACTTGGTGGTGCGCCTTGCACCGCAATGGTTTTCGTGTGGAGTAAGTTGGTGAAAGGCAATGCCAATTATACTTTGGTTCAGGTTTCGCTAAATGATATAATCATGATTTTTGCTTACGCCCCGATCGTGGCTTTCTTGCTTGGCGTCGCGAAAATTGAGATTCCTCGCGATACTTTGGTTTTATCGATTATGCTTTATGTTTTGATTCCAATGTTGGGCGGATATTTTACTCGAAAAAATCTTTCGACACCAAAATTAGAAACTTTTTTAAACCATCTTAAGCCTTACTCTATGTCTGGTTTGCTGGTTACGATAATTTTATTATTTGGATTCCAAGCCGATATTTTAATCGAAAATCCAGCACCAATTTTGATGGTGGCGATGCCAATAATTTTGCAAAGTTTTTTAATGTTTGGCTTGGCGTATTTTTGGATGTATAAAGCAAAAATCCCGCATAATATTTCGGCGCCGGCGTCTTTGATAAGCTCTTCTAATTTTTTTGAATTGGCGGTTGCGGTGGCAATTGGATTATTTGGATTAAATTCGGGAGCATCTTTCGCCACGGTGGTTGGCGTTTTGGTTGAGGTTCCTGTAATGTTATTATTGGTAAATATAGCTAACAAAACCGCTAAATTTTTCAATTTTTAATAATAAAAATTTCCTCCTCGAATCCAACGCTTCAAAAGATGATTGATGGCATAAAATTTACCAATGATAATAAAATTGTTATTCCATTATTTAATATTAAAGGGGAGATCCAAACCCTTCAATTTATTGATCAAAATGGCAAAAAATCTTTTTTAAAAGGCGGGAAAAAACAAGGAAATTTTTTTATAATTGATGATAAAAAAATCAAAGATTCCTCAACAATTTTTGTAGCGGAAGGCTTTGCCACGGCAGTTTCAATTCATTTAGCGACCAATA
>CAJBXX010000188.1 GCA_903959715.1 uncultured Alphaproteobacteria bacterium
ATTAGAGCATTACAAACTCTAGAGTTGGTCGATTTTATAATCTGCGAAGATACTCGAACCTCAAGTATTTTATTATCTAAATTTGAAATAATAAAGAAGAAATTGTTAATCTATAATGATTTTAGCGATTCTTTGTGTAGAAATAAAATTTTAGAGAAATTAAAAAACGGCAATTCTTTGGCCTTAATTTCTGATGCAGGAACGCCCTTAATTTCTGATCCTGGATATAAATTAATTAATTTTTTACGACAAGAAAACCAAAAAATTATTTGTATCCCCGGCGCTTCTTCGCTTACAGCATCAATATCTATAAGTGGAATTCCTTGTGATAATTTTTTATTTTTAGGTTTTTTAGCGAGTAGTAAAATTCAAAAACAACAAACTATACAAACATTGCCGTCAAATTATAGTTTTGTATTTTTTGAAGTGGCAAATCGTTTGCATGAAACCTTAGAAATAATAAAAAATAACTTAGAAAATCGCAATATTAGTATCGCTCGCGAGCTTACAAAAATGCACGAGGAAGTCATTTTCGGAAATGTGAATGAAATTCATGAATTTTTTGAAAAAAATCCACAAAAATTGCGTGGAGAATTTGTGGTTATTGTCGAAAAAGCTTCAAAAAATCAAAGTTTTTTTTCTAATGAAGAGATAATTTTTGAAATAGAAAATTCTTTAAAAAAGGGCAAATCGGTGAAGGATATTTCGCTTGAATTATCGCAAATTTTTGATTTAAATAAAAAGGAAATTTATAAAATTGCGTTAGATTTATCAAAGAATAAAAAATAAAATGACAAAAAATCACAACATAAAAAAACCCATAAAAAAAACTTATCAATTCGGTTATTTAGCAGAAAAATATGCGATGATTTTTTTGTGGCTTAAGGGCTACAAAATATTGGTGCATCGCTATAAATCAAAATTTGGAGAAATTGATATAATCGCCAAGAAAAATAATTTTATAATTTTCGTTGAAGTTAAGGCGAGATATAAGAAAATTAATGTCGAAAATGTTTTAAATTTTTATCAAATCAATCGCATCAAAACCAGTGCCGAAAATTTTATGGCAAAAAATCAAAGATTACAAAAATGTTATAGACGCTTTGATTTTATTGAAGTAAGACCAATTTTTTTATTTATTTTTAGTATAAAACATCGAATTGATTTCATTAGTTGAAATTTAGAAATCGAAGTTTACTATATCTAAATAAGAAGCTAAAATTTAGCATATTTTATTAACAATTTATCTATCTCGTGAAACCAACAAACAATAATAATAACGCTCAAGCACATAATAATTATTTTAAAATTAATGAACAAATCAAGGCTAAAGAGGTTAGGGTAATCGATAGCCAAGGTCAAATGATGGGCGTTATGACGGTTGCCGAGGGTATAAAAAAAGCTCAAGAATTTGATTTAGATTTAATTGAAGTATCGCCAAATGCTAATCCGCCAGTTTGCAAAATTTCAAATTTCGGAAAAATGAAATATGAAATTCAAAAAAAAGCTGCCGACGCTAAGAAAAAACAAAAAGTGGTTGAATTAAAAGAGATAAAAATGACAATCAACATTGGCAAAGGAGACTACGATACCAAGATTCGTCACACTTTAGAGTTTATCGAAAAAGGCAACAAAGTTAAGGTTAGTATTAAAATGAAAGGTCGCGAAATTACGCATCGAGATTTGGCTGAAAAAATGATGCAAGATATCATTAATGACACATCGATTTTTGCAAAACCAGAGGTGAATCCTAGGCTAGAGGGAATGCAAATGGTCGTAATTTTAATAAAAAAATAAAATATTCAATATATGCAAAATTTAATTAAACAAATTGTTGAATTTTCAAAAAAATTAAATTCTCAAGAAATTTCTGAAAATAATTTTGAATTATTTATTAAAGAATTTTATCACGAAAATAAATTAGTCGATTTTGAAAATTATTCGATGGAAGCCTTATACAACCTTGCTCTATCCGCTTTTAAATTTTTAAATTTTGAAAGAAAAAACGGCTTTAATGTTAGAATTTATAATCCGCAAAAAGCGCAAGAAAATTTTGAAAGCTCTTACACTATTATCGAAATAATCAATGACGACATGCCTTTCTTAGTTGATTCAACCGTGGCTTTTCTTGATAAGCAAGGTATAAAAATCAACAACATAATTCACCCCGTTTTAAATGTTAATCGCGATAAATCTGGAAAATTAATTGAAATTTCCAACTCTACAGGCTCTAAGTTAGAATCGCTTATTCAATTACACATTGACAAAATTGCCAATCAATCCGAAATCAATATTTTGAAAGAAATTATTTGCAAAATTATTGAAACCGTTGGCTTAGTGGTTGAAGATTTTGACAAGATGAAAGATTTGGTAAAAAAATCACTTTCGCAAATTGATAATGCTAAAAAAATTGTTAAAAATTCTAAAGAAATTGATGAATTAAAAGAGTTTTTGAATTGGATTTTAGCTGGTAATTTCGTGCTTTTAGGGGCTAAAGAATTTGACATAAAATCGAACCAAGAAAACAATTTTTCTTTATTTGAAATTGCGGGTTCGGGCTCTGGTGTCTTTAGGTCGACTCACAAAGATTTCTGCCCCGAAGTAGTTAATTCATCGCCCGAAGAAGTCGGCGATTCGGTGCATAATCCGTTCGTAATTGAAGTAATAAAATCGCGTTATCGCTCTAAGATTCACCGCTCAACTAATGCCGAAAGAATTAGGGTTCAAAAAATTTCTCCCGAAGGCAAAGTAATTGGAGAATTTCGCTTCGTTGGTTTATTCACTTCTTCGGTTTATTTTTCTAGTATTTTTTCGATTCCTTTGTTAAAAAATAAAATTACAAATGTAATCGAAGCCTCTGATTACATCAAGGGAAGCCATAATTACAAAGATTTAATTTCAATTCTCGAATCTTATCCGCGTGACGAATTATTTCAAATTAGCGAAGCTGATTTATTAAAAAATGCCACGGGAATTGTCTCGATTGCTGGGCGTTCGATCGTTAAATTTTTTGCTCGCAAGGATAAATTTAATCGCTTCGTTAGTTGTTTGATTTTCACCCCGCGCGACAGAAGTAACTCAGAAATGCGTGAAAAAATCAAAGCATTTTTATGCGAAGTTTTTCATGGCGAAGTCGCCGATTCTTTTGTACAAATTACTGAATCAAACCTAATTCGCTTTCATTTGATAATCCGCACCAATCAAGGGATTCCAAAGTTTGATGAAAATTTTATTGAACATGAAATTATTAAAATGACAAAAATTTGGAGCGATGAATTAATCGATGCCATCAAAGAAAAATTTGCCGATGAAAAAAGAATTTTATTGCATGCAAAATATAAAAATTCATTTTCGGTGAGCTATGTTAATCGCTTTGATGCCAAGGTTGCGAGCGATGATATTGAATTTATTGAAAATAGTTTTGATAAAAATTTACCAATTTTTAATCTTTACAAAAACTCTGATTTACTCGATAAAGAGACTGCGGAATTGAAAATTTATTCGCCACATCAAGAAATAATTCTTTCTTCGATAATGCCAATTCTGGAAAGTTTTGGATTTAATGTTATCAAAGAGCATACTTACGCAATCAATGTTGAAGAGGATTTAAAAAATCGTTCAATTAAAAAAGCTTGGATTCATTATTTTCATTTAAATCTTTCAAAAAATGGTGGCGAATTAACCGAAAAAATTAAAGAAAATTTTGAAACTGCCATCGATTTAATTTGGAAAAATGTCACAAAAATTGGTGCTTTAAACAAGCTTTTAATTGCCTGCAATCTTGATTGGAAGCAGATTTTTATGTTGCGTGGATATGTTAAATATCTTTATCAAGCAGGTTTTAGATTCAATCAAAATATTATCGCAGATTGCTTCGTTCGTAATCCGCAATTTGGTAATTTTTTAGTCGAATTATTTGAGACAAAATTTGATCCTAATTTAAAAATCTCACATGAACAAAGGCAAAATAAAATTGATGAAATTATCAAAAAAATTAATGAAAATTTAACTAAAATTAAAGATGTTTCCGATGATGCCATAATTCGTCGCTTCCTTGGGGTTGTAAACGCTACGCTACGAACAAATTATTATCAACTCGATAATTTTCAGCAATTTAAAGGCTATGTTTCCTTCAAATTTGATTGCAAAAAAGTACCAAATTTGCCATTGCCACTTCCACATGCCGAAATTTTTGTTTATTCGCCGAAGGTTGAGGCTATTCATTTAAGGGGTGGTAAAGTCGCTCGCGGTGGTTTGCGTTGGTCCGATCGTCAAGAAGATTTTAGAACCGAAGTTTTGGGTTTGATGAAAGCACAAATGACAAAAAACGCGGTGATTGTGCCCGTAGGCTCCAAAGGCGGATTTGTAATAAAATCTGATACTTCCAAAATGTCGCGTGATGAACTTCAACAAGAAGGAATTTCTTGTTATAAAACTTTTTTACGCGGACTCTTAGACATCACCGACAATGTGATTGATGGCAAGGTTGAGCATCCGCACAATGTTATTATGCATGACGCCCCAGACCCTTATTTAGTTGTTGCGGCCGATAAAGGAACGGCAACTTTTTCTGATACCGCTAACGGAATTTCGCAAGAATATAATTTTTGGCTTGGCGACGCTTTCGCTTCAGGTGGTTCGGTTGGTTATGATCATAAAAAAATGGGAATCACCGCCAAAGGTGCGTGGATCTCAGTGATGCGACACTTTAAAGAATGCGGAGTTGATTCGCAAACGCAAGATTTTACTTGCGTTGGAATTGGTGATTTGGCGGGCGATGTTTTTGGTAACGGCATGTTGCTTTCTAAGCATATCAAATTGGTTGCGGCATTTAATCATCTTCATATTTTTCTTGACCCAAATCCCGATTCGCAAAAATCTTTTAAAGAACGCGAAAGAATGTTTAATTTGCCAAGATCAACTTGGATGGATTACGATAAATCCTTGATTTCCAAGGGTGGTGGCATCTTTGAAAGAAGCGCTAAATCGATAAAAATTTCACCAGAAATTCAAGAAATTTTAAAAATTTCTGAAGATGAATTATCGCCAACCGATTTAATGCGTTCAATTTTAAAAGCTCCCGTCGATTTATTGTGGAATGGTGGAATTGGCACTTATGTCAAAGCTCAAGATGAAGCAAATCAGGATGTCGGCGACAAAGCTAATGATTTACTGCGTATTAACGGCAATGAGTTAAGATGTAAAGTTGTCGGCGAGGGCGGTAATCTTGGATTTACTCAAAAAGGTCGCATTGAATTCGCTCGCAATTCTGGTAGAATTAACACCGATGCCATGGATAATTCGGCAGGAGTTGATTGCTCTGACCATGAAGTAAATATCAAAATCGCTTTAATTTCGGCGATGAAAAGTAAAAAAATTAATCTCGAAGAACGCAATAAAATGCTTGAAGCGATGACCGATGATGTTTCGGCTTTGGTTTTAAGCGATAATCGTTTGCAAACTCAAGCGATATCAATTGCTCAAAGCTTAGGCGCATCTTCACTTGGCGATCAATCGCAATTTTTGGATAATCTAGAAAAAAGTGGCTTGTTAAATCGTGCTATTGAATTTTTACCAAATCGCAAAGAAATTGATAAACTTCAAATTGAGCAAAAAGGTTTAACTCGCCCCGAATTGTGCGTTATGTTGGCATATTCCAAAATGGATATTTATAACAAAATTTTAGCTTCCGATTTGGTGAAAGATAAATATTTTGAAAATGAGTTATTGGCATATTTTCCAAAATTAATGCAAGAAAAATTAAGTGCCGAAATCTTGAGCCATCAGCTTCGCAATGAAATTATCGCCACACAAATTACAAATTTTGTTGTCAACAGAATTGGCATCACTTTTATCAATCAAATTTGTCAGGATAGTGGTTTTTCTTTAGTTGAAGTGGTTAAGAATTTCATTATCGCTTGCGATTCATTTAGAATTCGTGAGATTTGGCAACAAGTTGAAAATCTTGACAAAGAAGTTCCTTTGGAAATTCAAATGCAAATGTTTTTGAGTGCCAACAAATTAATTGAGCGTTCGGTTTTATGGCTTTTACGCAATCAAATCAAGGGCTCTTTAGATGAAATTGTTGCAAGATTTCAAAAAATTGCCGATGAATTATTAAGTTTATTACCAACTGTTTTGGCAAAAGCTTCGCATGAATCTTTCACAAGAAAAATCGAACGATATTGCATAAATAAAGTTGATCGAAAATTATCAGAACGCATCGCTTCGATTGATCCCGTCGCCTCGGCTTTTGATATTGCGGAAATTGCTTTGGCAACAAAATTTGACATCAAAACTATTGCCGAAATTTATTTTGCAGTCGGCACTAGATTTTCTTTAAAATGGCTTAGAAGTAGGCTTAACAAGATTATTTTAAATAATCATTGGCAAAAACTTTCGAGCAAAACTGTGCTTGAGGATTTATATTCTTATCAAATGCGTTTGGCGAAAGAGATTGCAGAATTTGGTTTAAAAAATAAAAATAAATCGGCGGAAAATTTAATCGCAGATTGGTCAAAAAATTCAATTTTCTTAATAGAAAGATTTGACAATTTTATTTTAGAGTTGAAGAATGAACAAAATCCAGATTTGTCGATGTTTGTTGTGGCTTTAAATCGCATCAAACCTTTGGTGAATTAGTTTTTAATTGTAAAATGCGTTCGTGGCGGAATTGGTATACGCGTAACGTTGAGGTCGTTATGGGGTAAAACCCGTGGAAGTTCAAGTCTTCTCGAACGCACCATTTTACAATTTTTTTTGAATATAATTATTATAAAATATTTCATAAATCATAACAAATTTTGCGAAATATAATTAAAGCATAAATAATTTAAAAAACATGAAACTTCTTGCTCTTAAAGAAAATAATCCCAGTGAAAAACGAGTGGCGTTAACGCCCGATGTTATTACAAAATATCAAAAATTTGGATTAGAAATTTTTGTCGAAAGCGAAGCCGGAAAGGAATGCAATTTTTCTGACGCAGATTATGAAAAAAACGGTGCTAAAATTGTTAAAAATATCAATGAAATATTGCCAGAAATTGATATTGTAATTGCTGTTCAACGCCATGATTTTGATTATACAAAACTTAAGCCAAATGCTGTTTTTCTAGCGTTGCTTAATCCATATTTTCAAAAAGAAGTTGTAAAAAAACTAGCAAATTTTGAAATAAATGCTTTTGCTCTAGAGTTGCTTCCACGAATCACCCGTGCCCAATCTATGGATATTTTATCTTCACAAAGTAATTTAGCGGGATATCGAGCTGTTATCGATGCGGTCTACGAGCTCAACAAGTCAGTGCCGATGATGATCACTTCGGCGGGCACAATTTCGGCAACAAAATTTTTGATTCTTGGAGCCGGGGTCGCTGGATTACAAGCTATCGCCACCGCTAAAAGAATTGGCGCTATCGTTTCAGCTTTTGATGTTCGTGCTTCGGCGAAAGAGCAAGTTCAAAGTTTGGGGGCAAAATTTGTTGAAGTTAAAACTGATGAAAAAACAGATGGCGTTTATGCTCAAGAAATGAGCGAAGAATATAAAATTAAACAACAACAACTTTTAGAAGAAACCATCAAAAACCAAGATGTTGTAATTTCAACGGCATTAATTCCCGGAAAAAAAGCTCCAATTTTAATCACTGAAAAAATGGTAAATTCGATGAAGCCAAATTCGATAATTGTCGATTTATCGGCGGTGAATGGTGGCAATTGTGAACTTACCAAGTCTAATCAGGTCGTTATTCACAATGATATAAAAATTATTGGTTATGAAAATTATCCAAGTCGCATCGCTTTGGACGCAAGTAAATTTTTTGCAAAAAATATTTTAAATTTTGTTGAGCTTTTAATTGAAAAAGATAAAAAATCTATCTTAATAAATAGAGAAGATGAAATTATCAAAGCAACATTAATTTGTGCCGACAAAAATATTATCAACGAAAACTTTGTAAATTAAAATGATTGATAACGAAACTTCTCAAACTGTTCCAGTTAAATCTTCAAGAAAACCAAAAAATCCTATGCCAATTAAAATTGATATTCCGCAACCTGAGCTCATGAAACCTAAAATCACCATTTTTGGTGTTGGTGGAGCTGGGGGCAATGCCCTAAATAACATGATTCGTTCAAATCTTGAGGGAGTTGAATTCGTCGCTGCCAATACCGATTCTCAAGCGTTATCGCACGCTTTAACGCAAGATCGTATTCAGCTCGGAGCACGCACTACCAAAGGTTTGGGAGCTGGTTCATTTCCTGATCGTGGCAAAATGGCCGCCGAAGAAAATATTGAAGAAATTGAAAAACATCTTGAAGGTTGCAATATGGTTTTTATCGCGGCTGGAATGGGCGGTGGCACCGGAACTGGTGCGGCTCCCGTTATTGCTAAATTGGCTCGTGAACGCGAAATATTAACGGTCGGCGTCGTTACCAAGCCATTTCATTTTGAAGGCAAATATCGCATGGAAACCGCAGAAGCTGGCATCGAAGAATTGAAAAAATATGTCGATACTTTAATCGTAATTCCCAATCAAAATCTTTTTAGAATCGCTAATGAAAATACCACCTTTGAATCAGCGTTCAAAATGGCGGATGATGTCTTGCACGCTGGCGTTCGTGGCGTCACCGATTTAATTACTATGCCCGGATTAGTAAATTTAGACTTTGCCGATATTCGTACCATCATGACAAAAATGGGCAAAGCCATGATGGGAACGGGAGAAGCAACTGGAGAAAACCGTGCAATCCTTGCATGCGAAGCGGCGATCGCTAATCCACTTCTTGATGATATTTCAATTAAAGGTGCCAAAGGCGTTCTCGTTAACATGACGGGCGGGCCTGATATGACGCTATTTGAAGCTGATATGGCGGTTAATACTATTCGTAAAGAAGTTGATCAAAATGCCAATATTATTTTCGGTTCGGCTTTCGATGAAAGCATGAAAGGTAAAATCAGAATTTCTGTGGTCGCAACGGGCATTGATAGCGAAGAATTTCGTCGCGAAAGTTTTAAAGCCAAAGAAACTAATGAGCCTTCACGCTTTAGAGCTGTAGTTCCAGAGACCGCAAAACAAAATTCTAGTAAAAGCTTTTTTGATCCTGGAGTTTCGGCGAAACCTACCAAATCAGAAGTTGAAGAAATTAGTGATGAAAACTTCAAGCCAAAAAAAATTTTTAGCAAAGAAGAAAATTTAAATTACGGCAAAGAATCCGAAAATTTGACGCCAAAATTTGAGCAAGAAAACAAGCAAAGAGAAGCGATTCCAAACTTTTTTAACGAAACCTCAACTTCTTCTTTAAGTGCAAATTTAACTCCAACTAAAACTCAAATTCAACCGCAAATCGAAGAGCATGAAGAAGAGTTTTATGAAGAGCAAGAAGTTGCGATTAAAGAAAAAATTATCGAAAAAGCTCCCGAACCAAAAAAACCCGCGAAGCCAGTAAAATCAAGTGAAAAACCGAAAAAAGATTCGGGTGGATTTAGTTTATTTAGTTTCATGAATAACAAAGAAAAATCCGAAGAAATTCCAGCTGATTCTGTTGATAAAATCAGCAATAATATTTTTGCTGATTCATCAAAAATTCCTGCGGATTTATTGATAAATGATGAGATAAAAAATAAAAAAATTAAACAAATAAATGACGAAGATTCTTCGGCAAAAATCTCTTCGCAAGAAGCTGAAAAAAAGCGTCAACAATTTTTTGGCAATACCATTTTTGATGAAGAGCCTGCAACAGGCAATCAAGAAGAAAAATTTGATGATGACATCATTAATGTTCCAGCTTTTTTTAGAAGAAAAAAATAAATTTTAACTCAATTTATGACGCAAATTTATCTAATTTCTCCGCCACAAATTGAGTTAAAAGATTTTTCTATAAAGCTTGAAAAAGCTTTAAAAACTGGTTTGGTTCCAGCTTTTCAATTGCGTCTTAAAAATTATTCTCCATCAGAAGTTAAAAAAATTTCACAAGAAATAAAAAAAATATGCGAAAATAATAATTGTTTATTTTTGTTAAATGATTTTTATGAAATTGCTTTAGAAGTTGGTGCTTCGGGCGTTCATGTTGGAATTAATGATAAAAAAATTTCACAAATTCGTCAAAATTCGCCAAAAAATTTTATAATTGGCGCCAGTTGTTACGACTCCAAACATTTGGCGATGGAGGCTGGGGAGCAGGGAGCGGATTATATTTCTTTCGGAGCTTTTTTTGCAACTAAAACTAAAATTTCACCAGGCAAGCCGAGCCTTGAAATTCTTAATTGGGCGAGTGAAATTTTGAATTTACCAATTGTCGCAATTGGTGGTATTAATGATAAAAATTGTGGCGAATTAATTAAAAATGGTGCAGATTTTTTGGCAATAATTTCTTATGTGTGGCAACATCCGCAAGGTGTTGAAGTGGCATTAAAAAATATTGATAAGCAAAATCATGATTTTTCGTAATAAAAATTTTAAAACTGCTTTTTCTTTGATAGAAATTTCTTTAGTGGTTTTGATTGTGGGAATTTTAATTTCCGGCGTTTCTTTGGGTGTTGATTTATATAATGATTTTAAACTTACGACCGCTAGGCAATTAACCATAAATTCTCGTGTTGGAAGAATTGAAGATTTAGTAGCTTGGTACGAAACTACCAATCAAAATGTTTTTTCAAAAGGAGAGGGGACTTTCGAAGATTTAAATAAATTTGAAGAAAATCAAGCTATAAATCGTTGGAAAGATTCTAATCCAAAAACATCTTACAAAATCGACGCCACTCAAACAGCAACAGCCTCTCAGCCCACAATTATTTTTGATAAAACCACTTCTTTGCCAATAGTTAGATTTGAATCTGGAAAATTTTTAAATTTACCAGATGGCACCGTGCCCTTCGGAAACCAAGCTTACACCGTTATTTTTGTTTCAAAAATTGATGCCAATTGTAATTGTCCAGTATTAACTTCGGGTGATGGATCGGTTAGTCCAATTAATTCTAATTATTTTGAATATGTAATTGATAATAAAATTGTTAATGGCTGGGGTGCATGGCTTCAAGGTTCTTGGAGTTTCACTAAAGTTATTGCTATCAATAAATTTCAAATTTTTTCTTATACTTATGACCAATCAAAAATAAATGTTTACATTAATAAAAATTATCACACAAGAGCTACGGGATCTTTAAGTGCAAGAGCTTCTTTACCAACAAATAATTTTATTGGAAAGGGTCTTAACAGAGGTTCGCCTTATGATTTAATTGGCTCCATCGCCGAAATTATTATTTTTAATCGTAATTTGTCAAATGGCGAAAGAGAGGATATTGAAAATTATTTGTCAAAAAAATGGTCAATAAAATTGGGAAGCAAATAGTTTTTTTAATTAAACCCTTGATTGTAAATTCGTTTTTGGCATATTTATAAAAAATAAATTTTAACTCAATTTTATAATTATGCCAAAATTTGATTTGCCCTACGCTAATGCCGTTTCTGCACATAAAAAAATTCTTTATAAAAATGCTCGCATCATTGATCCAAAATCTAATTATGATGAAGTCGGAGAATTATTAACGATTGGTGATAAAATTGTCGATTTCGGTAAAAATTTAAATTTAAAAGCCGATGAAGAAATCGATTGCAAGGGCTTGGTTCTTGCTCCCGGATTGATTGATATTCAAGTTCATTTTCGTGATCCAGGGCAAACTCACAAAGAAGATTTTGCTTCAGGAAGTGCTTCGGCTGTCGCTGGAGGCATCACTACCGTGGTTTGTCAACCCAACACCGCGCCAACTCTAGACTCAGTTTTAACTTTTGAATATTTGCGTTTAAAATCGCGTGAAGTGGCCCATTGCAATGTTTTGGCTTATGGTTGCATCAGTAAAGCCATGAAGGGTGAAGAGCTCGCCGATATGCATTCGCTCAAAGAGGCTGGGGCGGTTGGCTTTACCGATGATGGCTTGCCCGTCATGAACGCCAATTTAATGCGTCGTGCTTTTGAATATTCTAAAAATCTTAATGTTGTTATTGCTCAACATGCCGAAGATTTGAATTTAAGCAATAAGGGTTGCGTTAATGAAGGCAAAGTGTCGCTTGAACTTGGAGTCCGAGGCATTCCCAATATTTCTGAATCGGTAATTGTTGAACGCGATTTGGCGATTTTGGAAGCGATTGGCGGGCGTTATCATCTTTTGCATTGCTCAACCAAAGAGGCTTTGGACGCGGTTAAACGCGCTAAAGACAAAGGTTTGAAGGTTACCGCCGAAGTTTCTCCACATCATTTTACCTTAACCGATGCCCAAGTTTTAAAATCAGGAACTTTGGCGAAAATGAATCCGCCACTTCGCAGTGAAGATGATCGTTTAGCCTTGATTGAAGGGCTTCGCAGTGGAGTTATCGATGCTATCGCCACCGATCACGCTCCGCATGACGAAGCTTCAAAAAACAAACCGATTGAAGAGGCGAGCTTTGGCATTGTTGGTGTTGAAACCATGTTGCCACTTTCTCTTACGCTTTATCATCAAAAGATTTTATCACTTCGCGATTTGCTGGCAAAAATGACTTGCAATCCCGCCGAAATTATTAATTTTGATGGCGGTGAAATCAAAAAAGGCGCCCGCGCCGATCTCGTTTTAATCGATTTAAATCACGAATGGCAAATTGATTCGCAAAAGTTTTTTAGTAAATCTAAAAACTCACCTTTCGATGGCTTTAAAGTCAAGGGCAGAGCGGTTTTGACGGTAGTTGCTGGAAAAATAGTTTATAAAATTGATTAATTTTTTAAATTGAAATCATGGCAATAGGTTTAATAATACCATCAAACGGCTCTTTTTGCGGATATTTCGCCATTGCTAGCTCGATACTTTGTCAAACAGCGGAAGAAAGAGATAAATGTTTAGCAAAGATTACAATTGTAAAAAGGGATATTTATAATTTAAGTAAAACGAAAGAATTCCAAGAATTTGACCAAGAAACTAAAAATAAAATTCAAGAATTATCCGCGATAAACACCGAGGATGAATTTCAAGAAAAGTTAAAAAAATTGTTCGATGAAACTCCTCTTCAAAAGGCTGTTGGCAATATGTCTTTTACAACTTCAGATGGAAGATGCGATTCGCAAATGCCAAATTATAACATTGCTACACCAGTTAAAATTCTTGGCGCTCTAATTCGACATCAAATACAAAATAATTTTAATTTTAAAATAAATGTTAAAGAGCAAACTTTTGATAAATATGGCTTTATGAAAGATGAGGATGGAGCTGCTGATAAGTTTGATAATATTGGTTATGGGGATTTGGCAACTTTGTTTAAATTTTTTCACGAAAAGGATTTTTCGTGCGAAACTCATCCAACAAATCAAATTATTATGAATTTACAATCTACTGATTTACAAAATCAAAATTGTAATTTTTCAATTATTTTTGATGCTTCTGAACCTGAATCTGATCAAGGGCACTATAATGCCATATTTTCATCTGAAAAATATAAGGAAAGAGAAAAAGAATTTACTTCGCAAGTTACAGATCAAGCAGATCAAGCAGATCAAGCAGATCAAGAAAATAATAATTTTTGCCATAATTTAAAAAATCTCAGTAAATCAATTTTACATTTAATTTTAACATCATGCAATAAATCGGAAAAATTGCAGAATAATTTTGAAAATGTTAGTGAAAACTTTAATAAATTGATGCAAAATATAATTCCTTGCACTAGCCCAAGAAATCCTAGTAAAAAACAACAATCGAGAGAACTATAATCTTATTTTAATTACATCACGCATTGAATAAATGCTCATCCATATATTTCTTATAATGGCAAAAAAACCATCGTAGAGAAGGTTGCTTTTAATTCGATCGAATCCCCCCTCCCAACTTGTGAGGAGAGGTCTTGGTTAATTGGGCTTCGCCAACAAATAATCGTGGAATTTTTTTATATTAAGGTTTTATAATCGATAAAGTGTAAAGTATAACCTTATGATTTTTTAGAAAATTTTTTTTGAGCGCGAATAAATAAAAATAATTTTATCCACAGCTTTTTTAAAAAAAAATTTAAGTAACATTCGCGATACATATTTTAATTTAAGTAACGAAAACTTGATTTTTCTTTATTTAAATTGTTGCAACTTTCAAGTGGCGGACAAATGCTGAAATACCATGGGTAATGATATAAATTTTGATGGAATTTTGTTGTGATTTTGGTTGGTTGAGAAAATATTTTGCTGATATGGAGTTTACAAATCTGCATTTTAAAAAACACTCATAAAGATTACGGGCTCATCAATCCCCCGCTTTACGGGAGACTCTTCCCCTCAATTAATTTTTAATGAAAACTGGGTTATCATTATTTGCCATAATTTTTATATTTTAAATTAAATCCAATATTTTTTCTTAAATATTTTCAAATAAGAATTAAAGCTTTTTCTTTGACTATAAAGTAAATCAAATTTTGAAATTTCACAAAGTTTATAACCATTTTTCGTTTTTGATAAAATAATATCTAAATTTTCTAAATGTTTAGGATTAATGCTAATAGTCAACCCATAAGCATCTTTCCCGCATTCTGCATAAACTTTATAAAATTTCAAATGTTTAGTTATAAATTTTTCTTTAAATAAATAGATAATTTCTTTAAAATCTTCAACCTCTTTTTGATTTTTTTTAATCGACAAATCAAGATTCGAATAATAATCAAGAATCTCTCTAACTCTTTGCGGAATGCCGGTTGCGTAAACTTCTTTAATATTAGAAATTTGCGTCATATTGTCAGAATCGTTAAGATTATAATCGCGATTTTTACAAGAAATTAATGAAAGAAGAATCAATAAAATTGATGGATATTTTGAGAAAAACATGGCGTGGTTTAATTGATGTTGTTGGGTTGTTATAGGTTTATGTAAAATTGTGAATTTACATTTTAAATATTTTATTAATTA
>CAJBXX010000189.1 GCA_903959715.1 uncultured Alphaproteobacteria bacterium
GCTCTAGTTTAAAACATAAAATTATTTTAAATTTCTAAATTATTTTTATGCAACAATCATCGATTTCAAATAAAGAAAAACAAGAAAGACTTAATCAGAAGAAAATAGATACCAGGTTACTTTTTTATAACAAAATTTCCATTTTTTAAACAAAAATAACCCCTCACCCTTACACCACTTCATTTTATAAAAGCACTAGTAAAGCCTTACGGACTAATCACTCTCCCCTTGAGGGAGAGTCGCAGAGCCAACTTGTTGGCGATGCGGTGAGGGGTCAGAAAAGTGTCGATAATAAAGGATTTTGAGCCAAAAAAATACTTAAAAATTTTATACAAAAATCAAGAAATTGCCATTTTTAGAATTTTTTTGTTTTAGCTTTTGAGATAATCTTAAACTTGTTGTTGCTGATGATTTTTGACCCCTCACGATTCTATAAACTTAACTACCGTTAAGTTTATAGAATCCGCTCTCCCTCAAGGGGAGAGCGATTACATCGTAATCTTGGCGAGTGTTTTTGCTAAATGTTAGGTGGATATTATGAAAGATCAAAAAAACAAGACCAATAATTTAGAACAAAATCTCGGTGGGATACTTTCTCAAATTCAATTGCAATTCGAAACTCAAGGACAAAGACTTGATCAAATTGAAGCAGGAGGAAGACCTTCGCCTAGAGTTAAACAAGCTACATCTGATTGCTGTTTACCTCAAAATTGCACCATAACATAAAAATAGAAATATTATTTTAACAACCAATAATACAATTTATTCCCCGTGCGAACGCTAAATTTGCTTTGACAAATTTAATTACTAAAAACTTGTATTTAAAAAGTTTTTTGATTTAGCCAAAGTAAAATTGCTTTTTGAATATGTAAACGATTTTCGGCTTCATCAAAAATCACCGAACGACTTGAATCCACTATCTCGGCGACGACTTCGTTACCGCGATAAACCGGCAAACAATGCGTAAAAATTGCCGATTTTTTGGCATATTTCATTAATTTTTCATTAACTTGAAAAGGCGTTAATAAATTAATTTTTTTCTGACGCAAAGCATCATTATTTTCTGATTCATCGCCCATTGAAAACCAAGTGTCGGTGATTATTACATCGGCATCTTTAACGGCATTTTTAGCTTCATGATGAAGTGAAATTTTGGCACCTTTTTTGCGAGCTTTAGCGATTTCATTAACGCTAAAATCAATTTCTGCGGGCGAAGCAATCGCCAGTTCAAAACCAAATTCTTTGGCGACATGAATATAAGAATTAAGCACATTATTTTGATCACCACACCACACTAATTTTTTGCCAGCGATTTTACCAAGATGCTCTTCAATCGTCATCAAACTTGCCAAAACTTGACAAGGATGAGAATAGTCGGATAAACCATTAATCACCGGCACTTGCGAATTTTTAGCGAACTCTAAAATTGCTTCGTGAGAATTGGCGCGAATCATTATAAAATCAACATAACGCGATAAAACTTTGGCGGTATCGGCGATTGTTTCACCTTTGCCAAGTTGCATATCATTTTTATTCATAACCACCGCATTTCCGCCAAGATGGCTGATCGCGACCTCAAAAGAAGTTCTAGTGCGAGTTGAAGTTTTTTCAAAAATCATCATCAAATTTTTATGAGATAGCAATTTTGAATGCTTGATTATATCATGATTTTTCTTAAGCTTTTTAGCGATTTTGATAATTTCTTGGAGTTGCGATTTTTCGATTTCATTTAAATCGATAAAATGACGAATTTTTTTATTAATAATTTTTTTCATAATTTTATTAAAAAACATTTGGAAAATTTTATAAATCATTTAAAAAGCTAAATATAATTCAATTTTTGTCAAGAAATTCAAACTTAAAATGTCGAAAAAAATATTTATTGTAAGCGGTGGAACTGGTGGACACATAATTCCTGCTCGTTGTTTAGCCAAATTATTACAACAGCAAGATCATCAAATTTTATTTTTTGGAGATGAAAAAATTTATAATTATAAAAAATTAAATGATGGCTTTAAAACTTTTATTATCAATAGTTCGCAATTTAAAAAATCACTTTTTTCTTTGCCAAAAATTTTAATAAAAATTGGTTTGGGAGTGATTAAATCTTTATATTTTATTGCTAAATATCGTCCCGATTATGTTTATGCATTTGGCGGCTATGCAACCTTTCCCATGTTGATTGCGTCGGTTATCACAAATCGTAAAATTATTCTTCACGAACAAAATGCTCACTTGGGGAAAGTTAATCGAATTTTTGCAAAATTTTCTCATAAAATCGCCCTCTCCTTTCATGAAACCAGCGGAATCAAAACCGAATTTAAACACAAAACTTTTTTTACTGGCAACCCAGTTCGCGAAGAAATAATTAAACTTCATACTAAAAAATATTCTTTGCCCAATTTTAACAACGAAGAGGCAATTGACGATAAAAAATTAGGTTATAATTTATTATTAAATTCTGATTTTTATCCAACTGAAGTTGAAAATAAATTGTTTAAAATACTTGTTATTGGCGGATCGGGGGGTGCAAAAATTTTTAGTGAAATTTTACCAAAAGCATTTTTTAATTTTTCCGAAGACATCAAAGAAAATATTCAAATAATTCAACAATGTCGCGAAGAACTGGTCGAATCAACCTTCGATCAATATAAATCATTTAATATCAATGTAATTGTTGACAGTTTTTTTGAAGATATGGCACAATTAATTGACGATGCACACTTGATTATTGGTCGCGCCGGCTCTTCTTCAATCTTTGAATTTTGCGTTGCTAATAAACCAATGATTATTGTTCCATTTGCCAAGTCCGCCGACAATCATCAACAAAAAAATGCTAATTTTTTATTGCAAAAAGGGGCTGCAATCGTTATTCAAGAAGATGAATTTAATATTCAAAAAATTAACGAAATTCTTAACAAATTATTCACAGAAAAAGATATTTTATTTAAAATGTCTAAAAATGCTGGAAATATTGCTATTATCGATGCAACATTAAAATTATCACAATTAATTAATAATGATTTTTAAAATGGAAAATATTATCATAAAAGAAGAAAATAATTTAGAACAATTATCGCTTGGAGAGCTTTTAAAAAAAAGTCGTGAAGCCTTGAATATCAAGATTCAAGAGGTTTCTAGTTTTTTGAAAGTTCGACCTAGTGAAATCAAATTATTAGAAAATAATGATATCGAAAAAATTGCCAAAAGTATCTATATTCCTGGACTCGTTAAATCCTATGGTAAATACCTAAATATTAATACCAAAATTATTAACGAAAAAATTCAAGAATTATCTCTGCGTTCTAATGTTGAAGTAAAAAAACATACGCTGATAAATATTGGCAAAGATCAAGAATTGTCGCCGAGTAAAGAAATATTTTTTAATATCGCAATATTTTGTACAATTTTGTTTATATTTTTTTCAATATTTTTTTCGCTAGAAAATAAAAATGAATTGATAAATACCAAAAATATAATTTTTGAAATTGAAAAAATTAATAATTAAATGCCAAAAATTTCAATACAAACCATTATTAATTTTAAGAAAAAAGCGATTGAATTTTTGCGGAGTTTTTTTAAATCCGAAGGCTTTAAAATTGGCGCCATAATTTTTTTATGCCTCTTTGGAATTACCACAATTTTACCAGATTTTTTAGATAATTCAAAATTAAAATTTGATTTATCGCAAAGATTGAGTAAGCTTACGCAATCTACAGTATCAATAAAAGGCGACCTCAGCATTCAATTATTGCCCTCGCCTTCAATTTCAATTAAAGATGTTTTTATTGAAAATTATGCACCTCACAACAAAAGGAGCTCAAGCGATAATTTTTACAATATTTATATAAAAAATTTA
>CAJBXX010000190.1 GCA_903959715.1 uncultured Alphaproteobacteria bacterium
AAAGATATCGATATTTTATCTTTTTTCAGCGAGATTTATAATCAAGAAAATAATCAATCGGACTCGAGTTTTAAGAAAGATTTGCGAAAAATTTGGGAGGATCATGAGGAGATTATGAAAAAGCAGATGGAGAGTGCTAGAGATGATTATGCTGATAATTTGAAAGCGGTTGCGCGAAGAGATTTTCTGTTGCTTGCGATTGAGGCGATTGAGAATCAAGGGTACAAAAAAACTCTTGAAGATTTTGTAAAAAGTAATTATAGGGATTCTAAATTTTTAAAAAAATTTAAAAAAGAAGCTGGAGGTATTCATATTTTCGAAAATTCTAAGACTCCACCTCAAGCTCCACCTCAAGCTCCACCTCAAGCTCCACCTCAAGCTCCACCTCAAGCTCGAGTCCCAACCCCAACTTTACCTCCTGAATCTAAACAAGATAGGCGATGTAATGATTTTCTTGATTGGAAAGAATTTTTAGAAAGAGACATAAAGCCATATACTGATGGCGGTGTCTTAATTGGAGGCGTTGGAGGTGGGTTAATTGGAGGTGGTCTTTGTGTTTCGGCTTTGGGGGTTGGTGCAATTTTATCGACTCCGATTATTGTGCCAGTTGTGGTGGGCATGGCGGTTGGAGTTGCGGTTGGTGCAGTTGGTGGCCTGGTTGTGGGAACGATTGTTAAAAATGCAAATGCCACTCAGCTTTCAAAGGAAAACCCTGTGGAACGTGAGCTCCCTAGATAAAAATTAATTAACCTTATTTACTCCACCATCTTCCATAATTTTGCTTTAATCCAAATTCTAAAGCGATCGATATAACTAAACACTGCCGGCACGACGACTAAAGTTAATAATGTTGAAGAAATCAATCCGCCGATGATGGCAACGCCCATCGAGGTTCGCATCGAAGCGGTTTCGCTAAAGCCGATGGCAACGGGCAAGGTGCCAACGATTAGAGCTATTGAAGTCATTAAAATTGGACGCAAACGCATCCTGCCAGCAATTACCAAAGCCTCGGTGCGTGATTTACCTTCTTCAATTAAACGATTGGTGAAATCGATTAATAAAATTGAATTTTTCCCCGAAACGCTCACTAACATAAAAATCCCGAGCATGGTAAAAATATTGACCGATTCGCCCATAATATAAAGAGCGTAAAAAGCCCCGCAAAAGGCGAGCGGAAGGGCAAGAAGAATCGTAAACGGCACCACGAAAGATTCGTAAAGGCTAGTTAAAATTAAATAAATAAAAACAATTGATAACAACAACGCTTTGTTCATTGAAGAAATCATGTCTTGCATATTTTCAGAATCACCAGAGAATGAAAAACGCACATCGCTCGGCATTTTTAAATCGCCATCTTCGCTAAATTTTTTTTGAAAATCATCGATTAAATTTCCAAGTCCAATTTTTGGAGCGAGACTTGCGGTGATTTGAATATAACGACCGCGGTCTTGGCGATTGATGGTTGCGGGCTCGATATCTTCTTCGGTTTCGGCAATATCTGCGAGACGAATTAATTTGTTGTTAATATTAGGAACATAAATCATGTTAAAATTATCTTTGATATCGCGTTGCTCAGGCTTTAAGCGTAAACGGATATTGTATTCCAAGCCATTTTGGCGAAGTTTAGTCGGTGTAAATCCTTCGACATAACCACGCAATTCATTGCCAACGGCTTGACTGTTAACGCCATAATTTCTAGCCGAATCTTCTTTGAGCTTAACCTTAAATTCGGCGCGAGTGGCTTTATTGCTGGTGTCGACATCTTTTAAACGCGGATCTTGCTTGAGTTTTTCATAAAGTTTGCTGGCGTATTTATCGAGAGAATCTTTGTTGGAAGAAATTAAAAATAAATTGAACGGTTGTCCGCGAGAGGCTCCGCCTGAGGGGTCAAAATCTTTAACGACGGGATTGGCATATTCAAAACCAACCAATTGATTACGCAATTTTTCTTTAAATTGCGAAGTGCTAATATTGCGATCTTTTTTGGGTTTTAATTTGACATAAAGTTCGCCACGATTGGCTTGACGCGACATCGTTCCGGCGGAAGCGGCCGAGATAAAAACTTCTTCATTTTTACGAACAATTTCATCAATTTTTAGGGCGACGGAGCTGGTGGCATCGAGGCTCGAATCGGCAGTGAGCTCTAGGCTTATGGTGATTTCGCCATTATCACTTTCGGTCATAAAAGTTTTGGGAACTTTGGTAAAAGCGACGATACTGCCGGCGATAATTAATAAAGTTGAAATTAAAATTATGGCGGGATGTTTAATTGAAAATTTCAAAGCGCCTTCATAACGATCTTCGAGATAAGTTTGAAAGGCATCAAATTTTGAAATCTTTTTTTTGTCGTGATGCTTATGTGGTTTTTTATTTTGCCCCGAAAGATAAGCACACAAAACTGGAATAATCGAGATGGCGACGATAAGACTAATCATCATGGCGAAAGAAATTGTTAAGCCGAATTGCTTCAAATATTGACCGACCGTGCCTTTTAAAAATGAAATGGGCGTAAAGACCGAAATAACTACGGCACTAATGGCGACGACCGCCATCAAAATTTCACGCGAAGAAGCGATTGAAGCCTCAATTGGATTCATACCACTTTCGATTTTGCGATAAATATTTTCAACAACGACAATGGCATCATCAACCAATAGACCTACAGCCAAGCTTAACGCTAGCATTGTAATAACATTGATTGAAAAATCAGCGCTATACATAATTATGAAGGCACCAATTAGAGTGATGGGCAGAGAAATAGCGGTAATAATGGTGGCGCGAAGGCTTCCGAGAAAAAATAACACGGTTAAAACTGTGAGAATTACGGCGATAACAACCGCTTCTTGAATGTCGGAAATGTTGCTACGAATATAAACGCTGGCATCTTTGGTTGAGGTGATTTCGGGCTTGCCTTCCATGCCGGCAAAATCTTTTTTAATTTTTTCGATTTGCATTTTAACGCCGTCAACCGCTTTGATAATATTGGCGTCGGATTGGCGATAAACCGTTAAAAATAATGATTTTTGACCATCTAAAAATGCACGCGAATTTTCATCTTCAAGACCGTCGATTACAACGCCAATGTCCGAAACTTTGGTCGGAATTTCGTTGGAATAAAAATTAACTAAAGTATTTTCAATTTGATGGATTTCGTTGAATTCGCTGGCACTTCTAAAAACTCGTTGCTTATCGCCAATATCTCTTTTGCCGATTGAAACATTTTGCCCCGAAAGAGCCAATTGGCGATTGATTTGCGAAAGAGAAACATCGCGTGATTTTAATTTATTTTGATCAACCAAAATTTGAATTTCTCTTTTGCGTGCTCCCAAAATTTCAACCATGCCAACATCGGCGGTTTGCTCTAATCTAGGACGCACAAAGTTATCGGCTAAATCAAATAATTTATCTTCAGGCAAATCAGCTTTTAAAATTATGGTTAAAACGGGCTGATCCGAAGGGTCAACGCGACGAATCACGGGTTCTTTAATATCTTCGGGAAGTCGCGCTCGTGCTTGATTTATTTTGTCGCGAATTTGTTGTTCGGCATATTTTATATCAGTATTTTGATAAAGTTGAACGATGATTTGACTTGTATCTTTAAGGCTTCGCGACATTAATTTTTTGATACCCGAAACCGTGCTAATTTCTTCTTCGAGAGGTTTGGAAACCAAACTTTCAATTTCCGACGGAGCCGCGCCATCATAGCGAGTCGAAACGAAAATAATTGGAATATCAATGTTGGGGAAAAGTTCAACATTCATTTTGTTGAAAGCGATGTAGCCAACGGTGATGATGGTAATCATCAAGCTTGAAATAAAAGCGGGGCGTTTAATTGATAATTCGGTGATATTCATTTTTTAAAAATTAAATTTCTGATTGTTGATAAAGTTTTTGTTCGGCAATTAACTCATGTAATTTTTGAGCAATTTGTTGTGTAGTTAATTCGGAATTTGAATATTCTTGCTCGAAAACTAAAATTTGATAAGTTGAAGTACGACCACGCGTAAGAAGGTTTCTCTCGTTTTCCAATTTGGCTTTTTGAGCATTTTCAATTTGCGTCGCGAGGCGTAAATTTTCTTGATAATCATTTAAATTTTCTTGTAAATTTTGCCAATCAACTTCTTGTTGTAAAAGTTTTTCACGATAAGAAATTTTATCAGCGGAAGCCTTCAAGCGAGCACCTTTGCGAATATCAGAAGATAAACCGATATTGATTGGTAGTGAAAATTCCAAACCAATTTTTCCGGTCGGAGCATTTTTGTTAAGAGTCGATGAAACCGCGTCAATTCTATTGGCTTCAACTTGGTTAACCGAATAACTTGTGTATAAATTTAATGAGGGTTTGTTGCTTTCTTCTTCAATTTTAGCTTGAGCAACCGAGGCTTCGACCTGCGCCTTTTGTGACTTTACATCAAGTCGATCAGATTTTTTTTGGGTAAAAAATTTAGTGTTTTGTAATTTTTGAATGTCGAAAGAAATTAATTTTTCTGCAACATTTTCGTTTTCGATATTGCGTTTTTTATTAAAATTTCGAGCACTAATTTTTAAAAAATTTTCTGCTTGTTTAACCGCTAATTTCTTGGATTCAACCATGGCTTTGGCTTGAAGAACATCGCCTTTTTCTGCTAAATTCATGCGTTCTTTTTTGCTTAAATAATTTAAAATTTTTTGAGCATTATTTAAAGCACGATTTTGAATTTCTAAAGTTTTTTGAGCAAAAACCATCGCCCAAAAACTTTTCTCGGCGTCAATTAATTCGGCAATCGACAAGGCTTTGGCATTTAATTTTTGTGCTTCATTTTCATAAAAAGAAGCGTCGCGACGAGCTCTAGTTGAGGCTCCAAATAAATTTTGCCAAAGTGGAATTGATAATTCAACGACAGGAATGGCTTGGCTGTTTTGAATGGCGAGATTGGAGCTGGCAAGGGCACTGTTTAAGCCTTTATATTTAGTGTTATTTAGTGAATAATAAATATTGCTGTTTAAACCAAATTCAGAATTTTGTGAAAAACCGAGGCGATTATTTTGATATTTCACTGATTCATAGCGAAAAAATTGCAAAGCACGATTTTGTTCGGCAAAGCTTGCTTCGCTGAAGCCGTAAAGCTTAATGGCACTTACTAATTTAGCTTTTTGTTTTAAAAGTTCAAAACTTTCGACATTTTTTTCGGATTTTTCGATGGTTAAATTTTGTCCCTTAACTTGGTCAAGATATTGATCTAAAGATAGATTTGAGGCATTTTGTGCGAATGATTGCTTGCAAAAAATTGCTAAAATTGCAAAATATATAAATAATTTTTTGAATGACATATTTTTATTTTTTAAATGAATAACGAGTATAAAAATATAACAAATAATATTGAAGAAGTTTTTACGAATTTTTTTATAAAGAAACAAATTGCGGTGGCGATTTCCGGTGGGTGCGACTCCGTGGCTTTAACTTTGGCTTTAAATGATTTTTGTCGAGAAAATAAAATCAAAATTCAAGCCTTGACAATTGATCACGGCGTTCGTAAAAACTCGAAAATTGAAGCAAAAAAAGTCGGAGAATTGTTAAAAAAATTTGATATTTCGCATAAAATTTTATCGATTCCAAAAAAACAAATTCCACAAAAAAATATCGAAGCTAATTTGCGTGAAATTCGCTATAAAATGTTGAGTGATTTTTGTAAAAAAAATCACATTGAATTTTTATTTATTGGGCATCATGTCGGCGATATTGCCGAAAATTTCTTAATCAGATTATTTAGGGGCAGTGGGCTTGACGGCTTATCGCCAATGCAAAAAATTTCCGAAATTAATGGCATAAAAATCATTCGCCCATTTTTAGAAATTTCCAAAGATGAATTAAAAAATTATTTAATCGAAAAAAATATTTCATGGTTTGAAGATGAAACTAATGATGATGAAAAATTTTTACGCAATAAAATTCGTAAATTTTTAGCGAGTTTTGAAGATAAAAATTTACTCGAAAAAAGAATTTATAACGCTTCGTTAGAAATTTCTAAAACTCGTGATTTCTTTGATGAAATTATGAATGAAAATGAGCTAGAAATCATTGAGCAAAACGCCGATAATTTAACAATTATTAATCGACAAAAATTAGCTGAAATTAATCCGTCAATTGCGTTAAAAATTTTAGCAAAAATTTTAATGAAAATTGGTGAAAAAAAATATAAACCGCGTAAAGAAAAATTGGTAAGATTTTATGAATATTTAATCGCCGACGGATTGATTAAAAAACGCGAATTTTATGGATGCGTTTGCGAAAAATATCACGATGAAAGAGTTAAGATTTTCAAAAAATAATTTTTCCAATCTCCTCTCTCCGCTTGCGGGGAGAGGGTTAGGGTGAGGGGAGAATAATTTTAAAATTGATTTTGGATTTAATAATAAAATTAAAATTATTTTTGCCATTTTTTGTGAGCAAAAAAATGAAGGCACAAGCCACTT
>CAJBXX010000191.1 GCA_903959715.1 uncultured Alphaproteobacteria bacterium
CTGTATTTTTTTTGAATTTTTTTTTGTTTTCATAAATTTTTTAATTAAAATTCTAACAAATAATTACGAAAAAGATCGACTAATTTTATATGTGAGAATTTTATATTTTTGATTAAAATAATTGCTATTTTGTTATATTTATTCTAAAATTTATAACTTAATTTTTTGCTTTAAAAATCAATAAAACCTTGAGAAAAAGAGTTAAATTAATTTTTTTTTAAAAAAAATTGTAGCATAAAAAAATTTATTGTCTATAAAAGACTTTTTAATTTTGAAAACAACTAACTATTTTTAAATCGATTGAAAAGGTCATCTTGGTTCACAAAAAAACGAAAGAAATATTTTTTAGATTATATCAATAAAATTATTGAAAATAAACTATTCAAGCCTATTTCTATAACTATAATTGCGGTGTTTTTGTTATTCAAAAGTTACCAATATTTTGGTTATTTTTTATCCCAATATAACAACTCACAAAATAGCAAAAGCAAACTCTCAAAATCAATTAAAATTTCTTTATCTGGCTCATCATTAAATTTTGATTTTGAAGATGAACAAATTTTTAATCATGAAGTCAAAAATGGCGACACTTTATTAAAAATATTAGCCGATGCTGGGGCTCAAGAGCAAGATGTATTCGCCATTCTCAACGCTTTAAAAAAAATAAAATCCTCGCCATCTTTAAATATTGGAGCATTAATTTCAATAACTTATCGTGCGCAAAATAACGAAGAAAATCCCGAAGAAAATAACACTAATAATAAAATCATTATTTCTAATGTTACCATCCCTTCATCGGTTGAAGAAAACATCGTAATCACGCGCAAAAATGATGGTGGATATGATGCCCGAGAGCTCAAAATCAAGCTTTTGCGTTATAATTCACGATATTTTGGCGTCATAAAAAACGGCTTATTTGTTGACGGGGTTGAGGCTGGAATTTCGCCAAATTCAATGATGAATATGATCAATCTTTATGGTTACGATATTGATTTTCAACGCGATATCCATAGTGGCGATAAATTTGAAATGTTGGTCGAAAGTTTTTATGATGAAAATGGAAAAAAAGTTCGTGATGGCAGTGTCCTCTACTCTTCCTTGACTTTACAAAATCGTAAAATTGAAATTTACATGCATAAAGTTGATAATCGCATTGAATATTTTGATTCCAAAGGCAATTCCGTTAGAAAATCTCTTTTGCGAACTCCAATAAACGGCGCTCGAGTTTCTTCGGGTTTTGGCATGCGTCGCCATCCAATTCTTGGTTATTCCAAAATGCATAAAGGCGTTGATTTCTCCGCTTCAACGGGGACGCCAATTTTGGCCGCCGGTAATGGAACCGTTATTTACATGGGAATCAAGGGGGGCTATGGCAATTATGTCCAAATTAAACACAATAATGATTACTCAACAGCCTACGGTCACGCCAGTCGATTCAACAAAAAATTTAGAGTTGGCGCCAAAGTTAAACAAGGAGATGTCGTTGCCTATGTGGGCACCACGGGCAGATCAACTGGCCCTCACTTACATTTTGAATTACTTTATAAAGGCTCGCAGGTCAATCCAGCAAAGGTTAAAGCCACTTCTGGAATCAAATTAGTTGGCAAAGAATTAGTGCGTTTTGAATCCTCTAAAAATGAAATTGATAAATATCGTAAAAACACCCCGAACCAACTCAAGCAGTCAAATGATTCATGAAAATTGCCAATATTTTAATTGATTCCAAGAAAAAATTCGATGAAAACAAAACCACCAACATCGAACGCTCCTTCATCGATTACGCCTTATATTTAACCAAAAGAGACGCCGAAGTATTGTCGGTTTTTAAAGCTGATGAATTTTATCGCGAGGCTTCAATCGAGGGTTCAAGCCAAGTTTTAGAACTTTCCGAAAAAAAATTTAGTAAAATTTATTTAATTTTTCAATTATGGTTAAAATTTTTAGATTTTTTACCGGATGTAGCGATTTGTCATTCTTATAAATCTTTTGTCTTTGTTCGCTTCGCACGATTTTTTTTAAGCAAAAAATTTCCAATAATTTCAATTTGTAGCGGTGAAAATCCAACCAAATTTTTAAAATCGGATTACATAATTACTCAAAATTCATATTTATTAAAAGAATTAGTTAATCTTGGCAAGAAACGCGAAAATATATTAATCATCAATAATTCTATTAACATTGAAAATGATTTCAAAATTCTTGAAAAAAAACCCTTCGGCAAGCCTATAAAAATTGGCTCCATCGGCATTATAAGTTTGGGGAAAAATTTTGACAAAATGTTACGAGCCATGATCGTCTTACATTCGAGAGGCATTGAATGCGAATATTTTGTTGCTGGCTCTGGCGATTATGAAGATGAATTAAATTTATTGGCAAGCGAATTGCGTTTAGAAAAAAATTTTAAAATTCTTGGTTTTATTAATGATAAAAAAAGTTTTTTTGCAGATATCGATATTTGCGTAATGCCGATTGGCAAAGGCTTTTCGGGCGAATCCATCCTTGATGCCATGCTCTATTCAACTCCGTTAATTTCTTCAAATTCTTATAATTGCGATGAAATTATCGATCACGATTTAAACGGTTTAAAAATTAATATTGATGATGAAAAATTGATTCCAACATTAATCGCCGACGCCATTGAAAAATTAATTAAAGATGAAAATGAGGCGAGACAAATGGCGAAGAGAGCTTGCGAGAAGGTTTTCGATCATTATTCCAGCGAAGTGGTGGCAAATCGTATTTTCCAAATCTGCAATAAAGTTCATGAAAATTTTGTTAAAAAAATTTAACTAAATTATTACTTTTACCAAATCTTCACTTTTTTTAAATTCAATTTTTTGCGAATTTGTGACATTGAGTAAATCTGCACTAACGCTAGATAAATCAAGGCTCGAGGCGATTTCTAAAATTGTAATCGGCACTTTCATCGACAGATTTTTTTCGGATTTAAATTTGCGAACTTCAAAAATAATTGCCAATAATTCGGCTCCAATTTTTTCAATACTTTCTTCGTTAATTGCACTCAAATTTTGCGGAAGATCGGCGAAATTGCCCCGAGCGTGAATTGATTTTTTTTGTAAAAATTCTTCTGCAAAAATTGTGGCATAAATTTCTTCGGCGATGTGCGGAATAAAAGGTGCGAAGAGCTTTAAAATATTTTTCAAACATAGACTCAAAGTTGCAATCGAACTTAATTGTTTGGCGATAATTTGTTGTTTTTGTGAAGGTTCAAACTCAACTCCCGCAAGCTTTTCGGCTGATAAACCGTAAGAACGAACTTTGCAAATTTCTAAATAATTATCGCAAAAATCTTTCCAAAAAAACTCTTCGACGACTTCGCGCGCTCGCGCATATTCAAAAATTTCAAATTGTTTTTGATAATTTTCTATAACTTTTTTTAAACGCAAAAGAATCCAGATATCCGTAGTCTCGGTGATTAGTTGAGCTAATTTTTCATCGTGATTTTTGGTGGAATTTTTTGTGGCGGATTCGCTAAAATATTCTTCTAAAACCGCAAAATGTTGCGAACAAAATTTCGCCGAATTGAATAATTTGGTGATTAATTTTTGCCCAATTTTAAAAATATCTTC
>CAJBXX010000192.1 GCA_903959715.1 uncultured Alphaproteobacteria bacterium
GCGCCACTATTGGTGAATACGGTTGTTGTTGCTGTTGTTGCTGTTGTTGCTGTTGTTGATAATTTTGCGCTTCTAGTTTTAATGTTTTCTCTATATGAGAGATTAATTGAAATGCCTCGCGACCTTCTGTTGTAAAAATTGATGGATTCCACTGATTATAAAAATCATTTCTTTCAAGATCTTTTGATCTATCTAAAAATGATTTTACTTTACCTTCTGAAGCATTTGTTTCACTTATTAATTGATGTAAATGTGATTCTTTTTCTTGTAAATATTTAATTCGTGCTTCAGAAACATCATCTTTAAGATCAAGTCCACCTCCAGAAACTAAACGACCAAATCCAGAAGTCAAAAGCCCCAAACCCTCTGATCCCTCATCTTTATTCAGCTTCATTAATATTCTGCCCGCACTTGCTAAAAGCTGTTTTTTTGTTTCTTCTGTTGCTTGATTTTGCGTTAGCATAATTTTAAAAACAATTTTTAAATTTGTTTAATTTGTTGGGAAAAAATTATTTGCGCTAATTTTTTTGCAAATAAATTATAAATTATTGAAATCTAATTAACAATTTTATTGTTAATTTTGCAAGAAATTTTTGAATTAATGATGAAGATATTTTTTTTAAAAAGTAAGATAAAAATCTTAAAATTCCCTCTTCAATTTTTTATTTATCATCAAAAATCTCTTCTCCACGCTTGCGGGGAGAGGGCTAGGGTGAGGGGTTTTAAAAAAAATCCGAAACTATAAAAATTATTTAAAAAAATCACCGACTTTTTTAAAAAAACTTTCCGATTTTGGATTGCTCGAAACTTTATTTTTCATAATTTTATCAAGTTTTTGCAATAAATCTTTTTCTTCGGCGGATAATTTTACTGGCACTTCGATATTTAATTTAACGAACATGTCGCCCCTTCTGCCACCTGAGTTTATAACGCTCATGCCTTTTGATTTTAAACGCAAAGTATCGCCATTTTGTGAACCTTCGGGAATTTGTAAATTTACTTTTGTGCCGTCGATTGTAGGAATTTCAACGGCTCCGCCGAGTGAAGCCAAAGTCATTCTGAGAGGCATTTCAAAATAAATATCATTTTCTTTGCGAGTAAAAAATTGATGTTTGCGAATCGAAACATAAACATATAAATCGCCGGCGGCACCTCCACGAACACCCGCCTCGCCCTCGCCCGCGAATCTGATGCGATTACCTTCCTCGACTCCAGCTGGAATTTTTGCCGACAAATTTCTTTCTTTATTAACCCTGCCTTTGCCATTACATTTTTTGCATGGATTTTTAACGATCTCACCGCTTCCACCGCAAGTGTGACAAGTTTTTTCCACAATAAAAAATCCTTGTTGAACGCGAATTGCACCCGCGCCTTTGCAAGTTGGGCAAGTTATTGGCTTAGAATTGTCGCTAGAGCCCGAACCGTTGCAAGCATCGCATTTCGATGGAATGGTAAATTTAATTTCTTCGGTGCAACCGCCGAAAGCTTCTTCCAAAGAAATTTCGAGATTGTAACGAACATCGGATCCGCGTTGAGCCGAAGATTTTTTTTGCGACCTGCCACGCCCGGAGCCATCGCCAAATATATCGCCAAAATTACTAAAAATATCGTTAAAATCAAAACCTTCAAAACCAGCACCCGACTGCCCGCGAGAACCTCCACCACCAAATCCTTGATTTGGATCTTGATGCCCAAAACGATCATAGCCTGCGCGTTTTTGATCATCTTTCAAAACTTCATAAGCTTCGGTTGCTTCTTTAAATTTTGTTTCGGCTTCTTTATTTCCTGGGTTGCGATCGGGATGATATTGCATCGCCAATTTTCGATAAGATTTTTTGATTTCATCGACGGAGGCGTTTTTGCTGACGCCAAGCACTTCATAATAATCTCTTTTGCTCATAATTTAAATATGTTTTGCGGAATTTTTAATGTTGTTAAATTTAATTTTTATAAAATTTAATCGAAAATATTATAATTTTTCTTAAGCCAATTTTCAAGTTGTAAAAATGCCTCGGCGCGATGAGAAATTTGATGCTTAAAAACCGCATCAATTTCTGCAAAAGTTTGATTCATACCGTTTTTAATAAAAATAGGATCATAGCCGAAGCCTTTATTTCCAAGGGGTGGATAAGTTAAAAAACCATCGACCCTTCCTTCAAAATTAATTCTAAAATTATTTTTTGGATTATATAAACATAAATTGCAAATAAAAAATGCAGAAGGTTTTTGTTTAGAAAAAATATTTTTTTGCTTTAATTCTGCAAAAATTTTTTCAAAGGCAAAAGTAAAATTTTTATTACCATTTTCATCGATGGCATATCGTGCCGAATGAACTCCGGGAGCATTTTCTAAATCATTGATACACAAACCAGAATCATCGGCGAGCGACAAAATTTTAGCATTATCGCCATAAAATTTTGCTTTTATAAAAGCATTTTCGGCGAAAGTTTCGGCGCTTTCTTCGGGCTCAATAAGATTTAAATTAGAAGCTGGCAGAGCTTGAATATCAAGACTTTCCAATAGTTTTGCAATTTCAATAAATTTACCATTATTGTTGGTGGCGATTAAGATTTTTTTCATTTAAAAAAAATTTTAAAATTAATTTTTGCAACAAAAAAGCCGACCCAATATTTTGGATCGGCTTAAAGAAAAAAAATAAATTTTTTTAATAAAAACTAGGCTTGAACGGCTTCTTCTTGCGATTTAGAAGCTTCGATTTCTTTGTTTAATTTTTCTTGAGCTTTTTTCTTTAAATTAGATCCTTTAGCTTTTGGCTTGAAATCAGGTTTGTATTTTTCAGCACCTTTAACTCCGAGATTAATCAAGAATTTGGCAACTTTTTCAGTAGGTTGAGCACCGACCGACAACCAATACTCAGCACGCTCTTTATCAACCGTGACGCGTTTTTCATCAGTTTCGCCAAGAAGCGGATTGTAAGTTCCGATTTTTTCTAAAAATTTAGAATCACGCGGAGAAGTGCTGTTAGTAACAAGGATGCGATAATATGGGAGGTTTGTTCTGCCCCCACGAGAAAGACGAATTTTAATCATTTTTTAAAAATTTTTTACTTATAAATTGGTTTAGAAATATCGTAAATCATAAAATAAACAAATTCAATTGCAAGTAAGAATTTTTTATTGTCAAAAAACAAATATTAAATTTTACAAAAATTAAATTTTTAATTATTTTGAAATTGATATTTAAAAATTAAAAATTTTGTTATTTTCTGCACTCGCCTTGTGAAGAATCTTAGAGGCTCTAGCGATGGCGTTGGTTAAATAATAATCATAATTCATTGCTAATAATTTATTTTCTTCCACAAAATTGAGTTGTGAATCATTGTCAAAAACTTCTAATGATTTTGTATAATTATTATTTATTTTATCAATTCTTGAGAAAATATTGTGCTCTTCATCAAGTTTTGACAATAGCTCATTATAATTTTTAAAACCTAAGTCAAGATTAAGTTTTTGCGCGATTTGACAAATAATTTCAAAATCGATTTTAGCCTCTCCAACCCCGAAAACCGCCTTTCTAGACCTCTGAATTCTACCTTCAAGATTCATGTAAAATGCGTCTTTTTCAATATAATTACAAGTTGGCAAAATTATATTGGCAATTTTTGCACCGCGATCGCCATTAGAACCAAGATATATTACAAAACAATTTTGCAATTTTGAAAAATCAATTTCATCATCAACATTTTGCAAAAATAATAATTTTATTTCGCCATTTTGTGCTTGATCGACCATTTCGCGAGCGGTTTTTTTGCTTACAAAATCAAGCTCTAAACCATTAATTAAACCTGTCGATTTTGCCAAAAAATTAAAACCATTCCAATCGTCGCGAAGCATGTTATATTTGGTCGCAATTGCTTTACATAATTGAATTATTTCGGCTCCGTCCTTACGAGAAACTGTATCTTCGCCAATAATTAACATGCCATTTTTGGCTTTTTGCAAAGTTTCACAAAATGGATTTTCTCCAGTTAAAATTGATTGTAAAATTTTAATCTCACCACCCAAAATCTGATGATCGTAAGTTAAATCGATGTCATTTCCAATCAAAGCAATTTTTATTTTTTTCGATAAAAATCTTTTTCTTAATCGAGCATTCAGAATTGGAGCGTCTCGACGCGGATTGACTCCGATCAATAAACAAGCGTCAGCTTCTTCGATTCCAGCGATTGAGGTGTTAAATAAAAATTCATTTTTATTTTTTGAATTAAGTTTTTGCGAACCTAAACGACAATCAATATTTTCAACACCCAAAGCTTGCATTAATTTTTTTAAGGCAAAAATATCTTCGAGCGACGAAAGATTGCCGGTCAAGGCGCCGATTTGATTGGGCTCAATTTTAGCAATTTGATTTTTTATTTCTTCATAACAATCTTCAAAATTAGTGTGAACAAATTTGCCGTCAATTTTTAAATAAGGCTTGTCCAAGCGTTGATATTTAAAGCCGTCATAGCAAAAACGCGCTTTATCGGAAATCCATTCTTCATTTATTTCTTCGTTTAAACGCGGTAAAATTCTCATTACTTCAAGACCGCGCGAATCAACGCGAATGTTGCTTCCAACCGCATCCATAATATCGATTGTTTCGGTTTTTTTCAATTCCCAACTCCGAGCTTTAAAGGCATAAGGCATTGAAGTTAAGGCGCCCACGGGACATAAATCGATCACATTTCCCGATAATTCGGAAAGCATATTTCTTTCGAGATAAGTAGTGATTTCAACTCCCTCTCCGCGATTAATCGCCCCCAATTCAAAAGTTCCAGCAACATCTTCGACGAAACGGACGCATCGAGTGCAGTGGATACATCGGGTCATTTGGGTTTTAATTAACGGACCCATATTTTTATCGCTCACCGCCCTTTTAGGTTCGTGATAATTGCTTTCGCCTTTGCCATATTGATAAGCTTGATCTTGTAAATCGCATTCACCAGCTTGATCGCAAACTGGGCAATCAAGGGGATGATTGGCGAGCAAAAATTCCATGACTCCTTCGCGAGCCTTTTTAACCATCGGCGTATCAGTGAAAATTTGCATATTTTCATTAACCGGCATAGCACAAGAGGCTACGGGCTTAGGTGGACCGCCCGCAACTTCAACTAAACACATGCGACAATTGCCCGCAATTGCCAATCTTTCGTGATAGCAAAAACGCGGAATTTCAATGCCAGCAATTTCGCAAGCTTGAATAATTGTTATACCCTGAGGAACTTCGTGGCTGTTGCCGTTAATTGATATTTTTACCATGAAAAAATATAAATTTTGGTTGAATTTTTAATTTAATAACTTGCTTAAACTAAAAAAAATTTAGTTTAAAAATTTGTAAATAATTATGAATAAAATTATTTTTAAAACGGAATTTCATCGTCATTTTCTTCAACGACTACATCAGAATTTTTGCGATTCGACGAAGAGCTTCCAGAATTATTAGCGTAACCCTCTGATGAGCCCCCACTTGCACGATCTTTGGAATCAAGAATTTGCAAAGTAGAATTATAATTTTGCAAAACTACTTCAGTGGTATATTTTTCAACACCTTGAGCGTCAGTCCATTTGCGGGTTTGCAAAGATCCCTCTAGATAAACTTTGGCACCTTTTTTTAAATAACTTTTGGCAATTCCAACCAAACCTTGCGAAAAAATCACGATGCGATGCCATTCGGTTTTATCTTTTTTTTCTCCAGTATTTTTATCTTTCCAACTATCAGAAGTTGCAATTGAAAAGCTGGCGATCTCGCGACCATCTTGGGTTGAACGAATTTCTGGATCTTGCCCTAAATTGCCCACTAAAATTACTTTATTTATCGACATAAAATTGAATTTTTGAATTAATAATGCGGTTGCTTTAAAAAAATTATAATTTAAAAAAAATTAAAAACTAGCATCAATTTTAATTGATTATAAAATTGAAAAAACTAGTTGCAAAAAATAATTACTTTCTAAAATAGAACTGTGTTAAATTTCATTTGTTAAATTTAATGTTTAAATAAAATATTTAATTTAAAAATGAAATTTATTATTTTTAAATATTCAAACCAAAAATATTCTATGAAAAAGATTTTCAAATTTTTTACAATCCTTAATATAATTCTTTGTTTTATGAATGAATCTATCGCCCAAAATAAAAAAATCGACAATCCTGAAAATATTTTATATATTGATTTAAAAGCAGGTCGTGTTGTTATCGAACTTCTTCCCAATATTGCCCCGAATCATGTTAATCGCATCAAAACTTTGGCTCGTCAAAAATTTTATGATGGAATTTTATTCCATCGTGTAATTGACGGTTTTATGGCACAAACTGGTGACCCTACGGGCACGGGCATGGGTGGCAGTAAATTGCCTGATTTGCGTGCTGAATTTTCTGACGAACCACATATTCGTGGCACTCTTTCAATGGCTCGCGCTTCTGATCCAAATAGTGCTAATAGTCAATTTTTTATCGTCACTAAAGATTCGCGTTTTCTCGATAATCAATATACGGTTTTTGGTCGCGTCCTTAAAGGTATGGAATTTGTTGATAAAATCAAAAAAGGCGATGGAGCCAATGGCAAAGTTTCTAATCCAGATATGATGTTAAAAGTTCGCGTTGCTTCCGACGAAAAATAAAATTTTCCAATTTAAAAATAATTAAATTAACCGCCATTAAAAAATGGCGGTTTTTTTATGCTTTTTCATAAATTTTTAACGCAAATATAAGTTTTATTTTTATAAAATTGTTATTGTTATTTATAAATTATTATAGTAATTGACATAAGTAAATAACTGTTCTA